>JALUNR010000221.1 GCA_027055005.1 Campylobacterales bacterium | reverse complement strand
TTGGTGGTTAAGTTAGGGCTATTTGCCATAGCTGATGAGTTTCAAAAAAGAGGTGGAAAGTTACTTGTTATTGATGAGATTCATAAGCTTAAAAACTTTGAAACGGATTTAAAACTTATACATGATAGTTTTTTCAATCTTCAGGTTATTTTTACAGGTTCTAGTGCAGTTGCTATAAACAATGCAAAAGCTGATTTGAGTAGAAGAGCTGTTATTTTTAGATTGCCAGTGCTATCTTTTCGAGAATATTTGGAGCTAGAGACAAATAGTGAGTTAAGTTCATATACTTTAGAGGATATTTTAAAAAATCACATTGTTATCTCTACTGACATACTTCAAAAGATTAAGCCATTTGAATTTTTTGAAGAGTATTTGAAAAGTGGAGCATATCCTTTTTATATAAATAACAAAAAAAGCTTTACTCAAAAGCTACTACAATCCTCTATGCAAGTTTTAGAAACTGATTTGCCTATGATTTATACTATAGATTATGAAAAGATAAACTCTTTAAAAAAGATGATGATTATGCTTTGTCAAAGTGAACCGTATGATATAAATATCTCTAAACTATGTGGTGCTATAGGTTTAAATCAAAGAACTTTATATAAATATATGGGTATTTTACAATCGGCAGGGTTGCTTAGAATACTTGGTGCAAAATCCAGTGGGATAAGTATCATCTCAAAACCTGAAAAACTATATCTTGATAACACTAACCTTTTTTCAATATTTTGCACAACTCCTAAAATAGGAACTATTAGAGAGACATTTTTTGCCTCTAGCTCATCTTATAAACATCAACTAAACTATCCAAAAAGTGGAGATTTTATCTTGGATGAAAAATACACATTTGAGATAGGAGGAAAAGATAAAAGTTTTAGCCAAATAAAAAGTATAGCTAACAGTTTTGTAGTATCAGACGATATAGAGATAGGATATGAAAACAAAATCCCTCTTTGGTTGTTTGGATTTTTGTATTAGGAAGGAACATCATGATAAAAGATATATACTCAAACTTTTTTACTCAACTAGCCTTGGCTTTGGGTGCGATAGGTGGCTTGATGGCTGATCAACTCGGCAGAGGTTATAGTATAGTGCTAGTTTTAACTGGTTTTATAATTGCTTATGCTATATATGATGAGTATAAAAAGAAACAGCTTTATATAAAGCAAAACATACCTATTCCGATAGTTTTCAACATCTCAAATCCTGCTGATTCTAAAAGCTCTTTAAATGCTATATTTAAAATCTTAGAAAAAAAGTATCCCAACCATAAAGAAAACTTGGAAAAATACTTTAATATCATAGAGAGGGATTTGATTTTTAAATATGATGGAGATATCTTTAACGAAAAAAGATTTATCGATTTTTTAAAGATAACTAAGCATGATATAAAAAAACTTGAAGCACAAACTCCACAAAATATTGATTTGCATATAGTTTATATCGGTCCTATTGCAAATGCTATCTTGATAGGTACTATGCTTGGTACAGAAGGAGTTACTCTATATCAGTATAACAAATCAAC
>JALUNR010000220.1 GCA_027055005.1 Campylobacterales bacterium | reverse complement strand
TTAAACCAAAATCTCCCTTTGCCCCTTATGATTTGGAGATGATAAAACTCCTGATTGTTCTAACTGCTCTATGATTCTAGCTGAACGGTTATATCCTATTTGTAGTCTTCTTTGTATATAGCTAATAGAAGTTTTCTTATCTGTTAAGACTATATTTTTTGCTTCATCAAAAAGTTCATCAAACTCTCCACTATTGCTAGTTCCACCACTAGGACTTGCATTTACTGCACTTGAACCATTTGGATTTGGCTCACTTAAGTAGCTATCATCATAAACAACTTCTCTTTGAGCTTTTAACCAATCAACTATTTTTTCTATCTCAGTCTCTGTTACAAAAGGTGCATGAAGTCTAACAAGAGAACTAGTCCCTGGAGGAGTAAAGAGCATATCTCCTTTTCCAAGTAGGGAGTCCGCTCCTGTGGAGTCAAGGATGACTTTTGAGTCTATTTTTTGTCCTACTTTAAAACTCATCCTACTTGGTAAGTTTGCTTTTATTAGTCCTGTTACAACATCAACTGATGGTCTTTGAGTTGCTACTATAAGGTGGATACCACTTGCTCTTGCCATTTGAGCTAGCCTTGCTATGTAGAACTCAACATCTTTTCCACTTGTCATCATGAGGTCTGCTAGCTCATCTATGATTATAACTATATAAGGAAATGGATCATAGCCCTCTTTTTTTGCTTTTTCATTATAGTTTTCTATATTTTTAGTTTTTGTTTTACTCATAAGCTTATATCTTCGCTCCATCTCTAAAACCATATTTGCCAGTGCCATTATTGCTTGTTTTGCTTGGGTAATAACTGGAGTCAAAAGATGTGGAATATCGTTGTAGATAGAAAACTCTAGCATTTTTGGATCTATCATGAGAAACTTTAAGTCATCTGGTGAGTTTCTGTAAAGTAAGGATACTAGCATAGCATTTATACCAACACTTTTACCACTTCCTGTTGTACCTGCTATCAGAAGGTGAGGTAGCTTTTTTAGATCTGTTACAAATGGATTTCCTACTATATCTTTTCCTACTACCATAGTTAGTGGGGAAGAAGCATTTTGAAAGAGTTTTGTTTCAAGTATCTCTTTTAGATAGATAGTTTCACTTTCACTATTTGGAATTTCTATACCAACTACATCTTTCCCAGGGATTGGAGCTTGGATTCTTATAGTTTTCGCTTTTAGTGCCATTGCTAAGTCATCTTGTAGGGTTAAAATCTTTGATACTTTTATATTTGCGGCTGGTTTAAACTCAAATGTTGTAACAACTGGACCTGAATAAGTAGCTACTACATCACCATCTATCTTAAACTGTTTTAGTTTGTGAAGTAAATTTTCTATCTTTTTGTCTATCTCTGCTTCATTTATATGTCTTCTTTTTTTAGGAGGTGTTTTTAGAAAGTCTAGTTTTGGAAGATGAAAATTCTTGGGTTTATCTATTTTTTTTCCACTATCTATAGTTGCTAAAAGTTTTTTATTTTCAGAGATTTCTTTTAGTATTTTAACATTGGATGTTGTTTTTTGTTCTTTTTCTCCCTTTGGTTCTTCTTTTTTTTGTTCTTCTTTTTTTTGGCTATCCTTTTTTTGTTTATTTTCTTCTTTTAAGTTAATAGTGCTTTTTAAATCATTTTCTATTGAGTCAAAACTAACATCTATTACATCTTCGTTAGAGTTTTCTACTTTTTTGGGTAACTTTTTTATTTTTGGTTTTTGGGGTTCGATATTTTCTAAAGGTAGATCAAAAAGTTCCACATTCTCTTTATTATAATTTACTAGTTTAAAATTTTCTTTTAGATACTCCTTTAATTTTGAAAAATGGTTGATACTACCATCAATACTAAAAGTATATTCAAAAAGTATATTTGATGCTAAAAAAATAGTTGATAATATAAGTAAAAATGTACCAAATGTACCAATATATTGGTCAAAAAAACCATATAATAAACTACTAATAGTACCAGCATATTTATCAAAAATCATTCCTTGTAATGTTAAAATAGAAATAACTAATAAAAATATGGAAGTAAAAAAAACATATATATTTTCAACATTATCTACATCTTCTTTATATACTTTATAAGCTGGATATAGAAGTAAAAAAGGGTATATATAACTTATAATTCCAAAAAAATCTCTATTGAGTTTTCCAAAGGATAATCCTACTTCACCAACTAAACCACTATCTCCCAAAACAGTAGAAATCCCCATAAAAAGTAAAATAAAGACAATAATGGTAAAAATAAACTCTCTCAAACTCTATAACCCTTAAATTTTTTTTAATTTTAAAAGATTATATCAAAATTATTTTAAGTAAGATAATAGTGATAGAGAGTTTACTTTTGTTACTGATGAAAGCATAGCTTGATAGTTTAGAGTGAGTTGATTTAGTTTTACAATAGTATTAGCTAAGTCTATATCCTCGACTTCAGATTGAAGAGTTTTTACATTTGTTTGAAGTGTTAATGCCTTTTGATTTTCTAGTTCTAAGTTTTTGGAATAAGTTCCAATTTTTGATTGATTTTTTTCAAAATGAGATAAAAATTTATCTAGTGTATTTATTGTATCTTCTATTCCTGGAGAGCGAGGAGATGAACTTTGGTTGTTTATATCTATCTTACCCTCTTTTACACTTTTTATAACTTTATCCATATCTTTAAAAAAATCTATCTCTGTTTTTTTAGTTGTTATAAGATCATTTGACATAAAAGAAATAGATGGTGATGATGTTTTAGTAAAATCATTTGCATCTTTGTCCCATATAGCAAATTGTATTTTACTTTGATCATTTGTTTTATCTTTTATAGTTAGTGTAGAGTCTGAGTCTAGTTTTACTTCTACTTTTTGTCTAGCATTTATGACTGCATTATCAAAACCAGCTTTATCGTTTGAAGTTGGAAGTGTATTTGATACTACCATTGATATTATATTGTTTAGTTGTCCTTGTGTTAATTCATCAGCTTTTGTTTGAGTGCCATCAGCATTATATATATTATAGTCCGTTCCATCTATATTGAAGGTAGAAGTGTCATCTAAATCAATAGTTACATCTTTATTATCACCATTGATATTTGTAAGTTTAATATCAAAAGTTTTATTGTTAAGAGTGGCATTTGCTATATCTGTTAGTTTAGATTGATTTGTAACAAATTTTCCTTTTTCATAGAGTGGTACATTTGCTTTTAATGTTGAGCCATCTTTTGCAAAGTAGAAGCTATCTATTTGTAAAGATTCTTCAGTTGGATTAACTTTGTTAAAGTCACTTTTTGTAAATTTTATGATATTGTCATATGTAACTTTTGTCAAATCAGTTTCAGTATCACTATTGCCACCTTGAACTCCTACTATTTTTAAATCCATGGCACTTTTGCTTTTGTTTATATCTTCAACAATTATATTTCCACTTTCACTCAATCTTACATTCACAAACTTTGTTGTATTTGTATTACCAAAGGCAGTTCCTATTGATTTTAAAAGATCATCAACTGTTGTATCAGGATCCATAGAAACTTTGCTTTTAAAGGCAGTTCCATTTTCTTTTATACCACTTATGAAAAAGTTAATATTATCATCTGTGGGGTTTTCTATCAAATCTTTGATTTTATCTCCACTTTGAATAACCCTATCTTCAGAGTGATTTCTTAACTGGATGTTTGTGGAGATTGTTTTATGTTCACCATATTCTCCTAAAAACAGACTTTTACCATCTATACTATAAGGATTTTTTACACTTTTTGAGATGGTTGTTGTTAACTCTTTGTTATTTCCATGGTATTCACCATTATCATCGATAGGTTTTATATTTGTATTTGTTCCACTAAAGAGATATATTCCATTTACCTTTGTATTTGCCAAATTTATCATATGTTCTTTAAGGCCATTTAGTTCTGTTGCTAGTGCCTGATAGTTATCAGAGTTCATAGTAGAGTTAGCAGCTTGAAGAAGTTTTGTTTTAAAATCTCTCAAAGTTGTATCAAAGTCGCTCATAACGGTATCTGTACTATCAGCTATAATCTTGGCTTCACTTGTTCTTTTTTGTATTTGGTCTAAGTTTTTTACTTCACTATCAAGACGAAGAGACTTTGTTGCAATAGTACTATCTTCATATAAGTGTTGTATTTTTTTTCCTGAGCTTATTTGGATATTTGTTTTATTTATTTTAGAATAAACTCTTTTGTGATCATATGAAAAATTATTTAGTAATACTTGTTGATTTACTTGCATCGTACTCTCCTTTTTATCACTCTTCTTGAGTAATATCGACTAAATAACAGCAAAATGTATGCCAGATAAGAGATATTTAAGAAAATATCTGTAACATTACCGCAAAATATCATATTAAGGAAGTTAGGATGAAAAAAGCAGAATTTATTGATGCAGTAGCTGAGAAATCTGATTTGACAAAAAAAGATGTAAATACCGTTATAGAGGCGGCAATAGAAACGATAACTGAAGCATTGAAAGATAAAAAAAGTGTTAGTTTTATAGGTTTTGGTTCTTTCTCAACTGCTCCAAGAGCTGCAAGAACTGCAAGAGTTCCTGGTACTGATAAAATAGTAGAAGTTCCAGCTACAACAGCAGTAAAATTTAAAGTAGGAAAACAGTTAAAAGAAGCAGTAGCTAAAGCATAATTTTTTGAGGTAGTAGTTTTTATTCTGCTACCTTTTATTCTGCCCGAGTGGTGAAATTGGTAAACACGACGGATTCAAAATCCGTTGACTTCACGGTCTTGTCGGTTCGAGTCCGACCTCGGGTACCACTTATAGTAACAAATCTTCATAAATTATTATTTACATAATCCTTTTGACAAAAAAATATTACTTTTATATTAATTTTGTATTATAATTAGCAAAAAATTAAAGGTGTTGTTTAGATGGATTTTCTTCAAATAAAAGGTGGTAAAAAACTTAGTGGGGTAGTGGAAATAGATGGAGCTAAAAATGCAGCTCTTCCTCTTATAGCTGCTACTATACTTTCTAAAAATAGGCTAACAATCTCAAATCTTCCACAAGTTAGTGATGTAAAAACTATGATAAAGCTTTTGCAAAACTTGGGAGCAATTTGTAAAATAGATGAAAAAAACAAGAAAGCAGATATTGATACAAATACTATAAATCATACTATAGCTCAATATGAAATAGTAAGAGTTATGAGAGCTTCGATATTAGTTTTAGGACCATTGTTGGCAAGGTTTGGATATTGTGAAGTTTCTCTTCCTGGAGGATGTGCTATTGGGCAAAGACCGATAGACTTACATTTGAAGGCATTAGAACAGATGGGAGCAGATATCGAGATAAGACAAGGATATGTTGTTGCAAAGGCTGAAGATGGATTAAAAGGAACTACTATAAGTTTTGATAAGATAACAGTAACTGGTAGTGAAAATATTATCATGGCAGCAGCTTTGGCACATGGAACAAGTAGGATTATAAATTGTGCAAAAGAGCCTGAGGTTGTTCAACTTTGTGAAGTATTAAGAGATAGTGGAGTTAAGATAGAGGGAATAGGAACTTATGAAGTTATTATCGAAGGAACAGGTGGAAAACTTATTGATATGAAAGATTTTGCTGTTATTCCTGATAGAATAGAGGCTGGAACTTATCTTTGTGCAGGAGCTATTACAAATAGTGAGATAACTTTGAAAAATGTCATCCCTTCTCATTTAGAATCTATGCTTTTAAAATTAAAAGAGATGGGATTTTCTTATGATGAGAGTGAAAATGAAATAACTATAAAACCAGCTTCTTGTATAAAACCTATAAAAATAACAACAACTGAATATCCAGGATTTCCTACTGATATGCAAGCCCAATTTATGGCACTAACTCTGATAGCTGATGGAGTAAGTACCATAGAAGAAAAACTTTTTGAAAATCGTTTTATGCATGTAAGTGAATTATGTCGTATGGGTGCAAATATAAATCTAAACTCATTTACTGCAACAGTTGAAGGAAATGCAAATCTTTGTGGAGCTGATGTTATGGCTACTGATCTTAGAGCTAGTTCGGCTTTGGTTATAGCAGCCTTAGTTGCAAAAGATATTACAAATGTTCATAGGATTTATCATTTAGATCGTGGATATGTAAAGTTAGAAGAAAAGTTACAAAAACTAGGAGCAGACATAAAAAGACTTAGTGAGTAGGGTAAGATTTAGTAAATAAGGGATAAAATATGGCAGATGATATGGAAAAAACGGAGGAACCCACCTCCAAAAAGATAGAAGATGCCAAAAAAGAGGGAAATGTCCCAAAATCCCAAGATGTCGCAAGTTTTGTAACGATACTAGTAGCGATAGGAGCTTTTGTAGCTCTTTTTACTTTGATGAGTAGTAGAGTAGTAAAACTTTATCACTATTATATGAGCTTAATTGGAATAGAACTTACAAAAAGTATAATAGTAGATATTGGAATTGTGAGTCTTAGGGAACTTGTTTTTATTGTTATTCCTCTAGCTTTAATGGTTGCGATTTCAGGTATCATAGCTTCTGTTATGCAGTTTGG
>JALUNR010000219.1 GCA_027055005.1 Campylobacterales bacterium | reverse complement strand
AAATATCCAAAATCAAATATAGGTATGACTACTGTTTATAGAACACTTAATCTTTTAGAGGAAAACAAACTTGTAACTTCTATATCATTTGGGATACAAGGGAAAAAGTATGAGTTTGGTTCAAAAGCTCATCATGATCATTTGATTTGTGAAGTTTGTGGGAAGATAGAAGAATTTGAAGATGAAACAATAGAGAAACTTCAAGAAAAAGTAGCTAGAATGCGAGGCTTTAAAATGACTGAACATATTATGCAACTGTTTGGTATCTGCAAAGAGTGTCAAAAAAAACAAAATGGAGAAGATAGTTGATATTTAACAATACTTACGAACAACAAAGAATACAAAAAGCAAGTGATTTAAAAAAGAGAGGAATAAATCCATACCCTCACAATATAACTAAAGAACTTTCAACTGCTCAGTTTAAAGAGAAATTTAAAAATATAATAGACAGAGATGAAAGTAAAATAACTAGTGTTAGTGGTAGGATAAAGTTTTTAAGAATTATGGGGAAAGCCTCTTTTGTAAAAATAGAAGATGAAAGTGGAATACTTCAAATATATGTTTCAAGAGACAACCTTCCTGAAGGATTTTATAACGAAGTTTTTAAAAAAATGATAGAGATTGGAGATATTATAGTTGTAAAGGGTTATCCTTTTGTTACAAAAACAGGGGAACTTAGCCTTCATGTAACTGATCTTAAACTTGCTACTAAAGGGATAAAACCTCTTCCTGAAAAATTTCATGGTCTTACAGATAAAGAGCAAAGATATAGAAAAAGATATCTTGATATGATCATGAATCCTGAAGTTAAAGAGGTATTTAGAGTTAGAAGCAAAGTTGTTAGCATCATAAGAAGATTTTTAGAAGATAGAGGATTTTTAGAAGTTGAAACTCCTATGCTAAATGAGCTAAATGGAGGGGCTACTGCAAAACCTTTTGTAACTCATTATAATGCTTTAGGAGTTAATAGATTTTTAAGAATTGCTCCTGAGCTTAAATTAAAAAGACTTATTGTTGGTGGATTTGAAGCTGTTTTTGAGATAAATAGAAACTTTAGAAACGAAGGTATGGATCATACTCATAATCCTGAGTTTACAATGCTTGAGTTTTACTGGGCTTATCATAATTATGAAGATTTGATGAAATTAACAGAGGATATGTTTGAAGAGCTTTTTAAAGAGCTAAACTTACCTATAAAACTTCCTTTTGGTGAGATGGAAATAGATTACTCAGCTCCTTTTAAAAAGATAACTTGGGAAGACTCGATAGTTGAGATAGGTGGAGTTCCTAGAGAAATTTTAAATAGTGATGAAAAAATAAAAGAGTATTTGAAAGAAAAAAATATAGAGGTCGATGCAAACTTAAAAGGTGGAAAACTTCAAGAGGAATTATTTGATGCTTTTGTAGAAGAGAAACTTATAAATCCTACTTTTATTACAAAGTATCCAGTTGATATATCTCCACTTGCAAGACGAAGTGAAGAAAATCCGAATACTACTGATAGATTTGAGTTTTTCATAGCTGGACGAGAAATAGGAAATGCATATAACGAGTTAAATGATCCAATAGATCAATATGAAAGATTTGAAGCACAACTCAAAGCAAAAGATGCTGGAGATGATGAAGCAAGTGATATGGATGAAGATTTTGTGGAAGCACTTGGATATGGTATGGCACCTACTGCTGGAGAGGGGATAGGTATAGATAGACTTGTTATGCTTTTAACAAATCAACACTCTATAAGAGATGTTATACTTTTCCCTGCGATGAAACCAATAAATAAAGAAGAAGATGGAGAATAAAATGTACAATATGCAAAAAAGTGACCCAAAAGTTTTTGAGATTATAGAAAAAGAGTTAAAAAGACAAAATGAACACCTAGAAATGATAGCTAGTGAAAACTATACTTACCCTGCTGTTATGGAAGCTATGGGAAGTGTTTTTACAAACAAGTATGCAGAAGGATATCCAAACAAAAGATATTATGGTGGATGTGAATTTGCTGATGAAGTTGAACAGTTAGCGATAGATAGAGCATGTGAGCTTTTTGGATGTAAGTTTGCAAATGTACAACCACACTCTGGAAGTCAAGCAAATCAAGGTGTTTATCAAGCACTGTTAAAGCCTTATGATAAGATTTTAGGTATGGATTTAAGTCATGGTGGACACTTAACTCATGGAAGTAAAGTTAGTAGTTCTGGTAAAACTTATCAAAGCTTCTTTTATGGAGTTGAACTTGATGGTAGAATTAATTATGATAAAGTTAGAGAAATAGCAAAGATAGTTCAACCAAAACTTATAGTTTGTGGAGCTAGTGCATATCCTAGAGAAATTGATTTTGCTAAGTTTCGTGAAATAGCTGATGAAGTTGGGGCATATTTGTTTGCTGATATTGCTCATATAGCTGGACTTGTTGCAGCAGATGAGCATCCTAGTCCATTTCCTCACTGTGATGTAGTTACAACTACTACTCACAAAACTCTAAGAGGTCCTAGAGGTGGAATGATAATGACAAATAATGAGGATATAGCTAAAAAAATAAACTCAGCAATCTTTCCAGGTATTCAAGGTGGTCCTTTAGTCCATGTTATAGCTGGTAAAGCTGTTGGATTTGGAGAAAACTTAAAACCTGAGTGGAAAGAGTATGCAAAAAATATAAAAGCAAATGCTAAAGTTATGGCTGAAGTATTGATGAGAAGAGGTTATAAGGTAGTTAGTGGAGGAACTGATAACCACTTGATTTTAGTTTCATTTTTAGATAAAGAGTTTAGTGGAAAAGATGCAGATGCAGCTTTAGGAGAGGCCGGAATCACTATAAACAAAAACACAGTGCCAGGAGAAACGAGAAGTCCTTTTGTAACAAGTGGTATAAGAATAGGAAGCCCTGCTTTAACTGCAAGAGGTATGGGAGTGAAAGAATTTGAATTTATATCTGAAAAAATAGCAGATATTTTAGACAATATAAATAATAAAGAACTTTTTGCTACAATTAGAGAAGAAATTTTTGACCTATCGGCAAAATTTCCAGTATATAACAAAGCAATTTTTTAGGAAGTAAAAAATAGATGTACAATATTGATATAACTTTGATTAAAATGATAACTTCACACTACTTTATCAAAAGAGATAAAATAGTGAATAAAGTAAATCATAAAAATAGATTGTTTTTTGATAAATATGAGAAGATTGACAGTATGTTAACTCGTTCTATTATGAATCAATATGACGATGGAAAAATTATTGTTGCTCATGATTTGATAAATAGCAGAGATAAAGTTGAAAATATTGTATTTGATTACAATGGAAGAAACACTGAAAAATTTTGGCATAGAGCTCAACTTATGCTTAGAGAAGAGGGATTTTTAAATTTTACTGCATATGAGAGTAAAACAAAAGGGCATTTGCATTTATATATTCATAAAGGACATACAACTTTGCAAGAAGCCATCACTTTAGGTAATCGTCTTTCAGCAAAGTTGGCTCAAAAATTACCAAAAGAGTGGAAAATGTTTCCTTCAAATGATATTCCTAAAGAATTCAATATACTGAATTTACCAAAAAAATTATACCAAAAAGAAAGAGGAACTTCATGGGCAAGACACATGTAAGTATAAGGAGAAAAGATGGGAACTAGTACAGAGAACAAGGTCGATGACATTATTGAAGAGATTATGAATCATGAAAATACTAAAGATAGAGTTGATTCTATGAAAAAGAGAGCTGATCTTAGTGATATTATACTTGAAAAAGAAAAATCCTCTATCTCAGTTGCTCAAAAAAAGAAAAAATTTCTTTTAGCAACTGCTTCACTAGTACTTCTATTTTTGATTTTTTTGATAATTTCAAAGATGCTAAACTCGTCTTCATCAGATACAGTTTCAGAAGATATAAACAATACTGAAAAAGTTGTAAAAGAGAGTATTGTTAAAGATAATCCAGAAGAAAAAGAAAAAAGCAATGAAGTTTCACCTGATAGTGATACTGATATGAAATTTAATGAGCTTGTAAAAAAACTTAGAGAACAAGATGCAAAAGAAAATGGTAATAATATAGTAGTCGAAAAGAAAAAAAGTTTAACTCCACAAATTGAAGAACCTAAAAAAGAGAGTTCTACCCCTCCTAAAGCTAGTATAGAAGAGATAAAAAAAGAGCCTATTAAACCTAAAATAGACATAAGTTCTGCTCCTATTAGTAAACCAGCAGTTCATAAAGTAAAAACAAAAATTATTTCTAAACCAATTTACAAACCAACTCACAAACAACCAACTTGTATCTCAAGTTTTAGTAGAAAAAGTGGATACTATATACAAGTTGGTGCAACTACTAGTCCTATACCAAACAGAGCACTTGTAAATAAAATAAAAAATAGTGGGTATTCTTATATCACAACCCCTATTGTAGTAAAAGGTAGAAGATTTTATAAAGTTTTGGTTGGTCCATATAAAAGTAAAGAAGAAGCACTTAATAACATAGAGAGTGTGAGAGTAACTATAAATCCAAAAGCTTATATATATCATTTAAGGTAATATATGAGTATCGTTTATAAACAACTTCTTTTTGATCAGTTTACCCCCATAGCTATATATTCTAAACTAAGAAGGAGGTTTCAAGATGAAATCTCCCTACTTTTTGAAAGTGCTGTTAATAGTGAAAATGGAAACTTTAGCTTTATATTTATAGGTGCGAAGGAAAGATTAACTCTAAAGGAGAATAAAACTTACTATACAAAAAATAACAAAACAAAAATAGTAGAGAAAAATCCTTTTAAATTTTTAAAAAGATACTACAAATCAATAGATAAAACATACTATAAAAATCTAGCATCAGATCTGGGAATAGGATACATAGATGGTTTTGTTGGATATATTGGATATGATGGGGTAAAAGTTTTTGAACCAGTTTTAAAAAAATATATGGATAATTTAAAAGATGATTTACATACTCCTGATTTGGATTTGATACTTCCAAAGTTAGTTTTAGCATTTTCTCATAAAAGCAACAAACTTACACTTCTTAGTAGTGGAGCCTTCGATGCAAATAAACTTGAAGATATTATTTCTTATCTAAAAGAAGATTATTCTTATGAAAAAATAAAAAAGAGTAAAATTGATTCACAAAAAGGCTCATATGCCTTTTCAAAAGAAAAGTTTTTTGAAATGGTTGATAAATCAAAAGAGATGATAAAAAGTGGTGATGTTTTTCAAATCCTAATGGCAAATAGATTTACCCAATATGCAAATATAGATCATCTTAGTTTTTATAGAGTTTTAAGAAGCAAAAATCCATCTCCATATATGTTTTTGTTAGAATTTAAAGAGTTTAGCATAGCTGGAAGTTCTCCAGAAGTTATGGTAGGACTTCATGATAATCATATACTTTTAAGACCGATAGCAGGAACAAGAAGAAGAGGAAAGGATGCTCTTAGAGATAAAGAGTTAGCCCAAGAGATGTTAAATGACCCTAAAGAGTGTGCGGAACATCTTATGCTAGTTGATCTTGGTAGAAATGATGTTGGAAGAGTAGCAAAAAGTGGAACTGTAAAAGTGCTAGAGATGATGAGAGTAGAAAGATACTCACATGTTATGCATATGGTTAGTGATATAGATGCTCTTTTAGATGAAAAATACGATATGTTTGATCTCTTTGGTGCAACATTTACCGCAGGAACTATGACGGGAGCTCCTAAGATAAGAGCAATGGAACTTATTGCAGAGTTTGAAGGACTTAAAAGAGGCTTTTATAGTGGAGCAGTTGGATACTTTGGTTTCGATGGAAATATGGATAGCTCTATCGCAATAAGAACTGCTTACTTAGACAAAGAAAAAATAGTCTTTCAAGCTGGAGCTGGTATAGTAGCTGATAGTAAAAAAGAACTAGAATTTTTAGAAGTACAAAATAAACTAGCAGCAAATCTTACTACTTTGGATGAACTAAGTGAGTAAAAAGTTCACTATCTTTGGCAATCCAGTAAAACACTCAATATCTCCTAAAATGCATGGTTTTGCCATAGATGGACTTGGACTTGATGCATCATACACAAAAACTCTACTTAAAGATGGAAGTAAAATTAAAGAAATTTTTTTAAAAGAGTTCGATGGAGCAAATGTAACAGTTCCTCATAAAGAGATTGCCTTTAAACTATGTGATGAAGTAAGAGGAGTTGCAAAAAATATAGGTGCTGTAAATACTCTTATAAAAAAAAATAACAAAATGATAGGTTATAACACTGATGCTAATGGATTTTATGAGAGCATCAAAGAATTTGATGATGTAAAAGAAGTTTTGATTTTAGGAGCTGGTGGAACTAGCAAAGCAATATCACTTTATCTAAAGGAAGAAGGTTATAACATCACTATTTTAAATCGAAGTAAAGAGAGATTAAAAAGTTTTACTGATTTTGAAACTTTTTATTGGAATGATTTCGAGCCTAAAAAGTATGATATGATCATAAACACCACTAGTGCAGGACTTACTGATAATAACTACCCCGC
>JALUNR010000218.1 GCA_027055005.1 Campylobacterales bacterium | reverse complement strand
GCATCACCATAAGGCAAAAACTTTTCATAAGTACTATGTCTGTAAGCTATCCTTTTTGCATGTCTTATAGGACACCAGAAAAGTTCAGTTCTTGCTGCTATCTCACTAACATATCCCATAAGTCCGTTAAAATAACTACAATATAAACAGTTAATCTTTTCTAAAATATTTAAATACTTTAAACTATGTCTATCAAAAACTATGTATTCATCTCTTTTAACTAAAGCGATTTTATAAACTCTAAAATTTATAGCTTGATAAATAGTTACAAAAACATCCAATATAACTGCCGGAATAATCATAGCATAAATAAATGGTGCAGTTAGCATATAAAGTAAAGGAGCATCTTTAATATATGTAAAAATATCTTTTTTAAAACTTTTTTGTAATTTTTCTACATCTTTTTTAAAACAAACTTTTCCATTTTTTAACTCAAAACTTTTCTCTTTTTTATTTAACTCTTCTCTTAGTTGTTCTTCTAAAATAGAGATTGACTCTAAAATATTTTTTATCTTATTATCCAAAATTGCTCCTTTATTTATCTCTTAAAATCTGTCTTTTTCTTGCTTTGTCTAAGTAAAGATTTTTTAGATTTGGTATATGAGTTGCATACTCTCTTAAAAATCCTGGTACTTTTCTACCTTCTACTTTTATGATGTCTTCTAAGATAGTGTCAGCTACCAAAGTTTTATCAAATCCTTTAACTTCTGTTAAGTATCTAAAAACAAGTTCACTTAGTCTCATCAATGAGATTTGCCATGTGGATTTTGTTTGAGAGTAAATCCACTCACTAAAGTGATAAAATCCATCATAGACTGTACTATCTTGCCAGATAAAATCTTTTGTTTTATGGAAATTTCCACTATTATAAACCAAATCCCAAAATCTTGCAAATCTTTTTAGTTTTTGAAGTTCTAAGTAGCTTATAAAGTTGTTTTGAAGTATCTCATAAGGAGGAGTTTTAGAGTAAATCATACCAAACTTTTCATCCCATCTACTTATGGTAGTACCTGATAGCCTTTTTAAAACTCCAAGCTGGATTTCTGAGTTTGTTATCTCTTTTAAAAGGTTTAGGTTTCTTGCAAAACTTTCTATGCTCTCGCCGGGAAGTCCTATTATTAAATCTACATGAAGATGTGCATCGGTTTCTCTTTCCAAAAAAGATATATTTTGAGTAGCTTTTGTTATATTCATTCGCCTATTTATATTTGCTAAAATTTCTTCATTTAAGCTTTGTATTCCGATTTCTAGTTGTAAAGAGTAGGGTGGAAAAAGTTTTAGTTTCTCTTTTAGACGAGTTGGAAAGTTATCAGGTACTACTTCAAAGTGTAGGGAGTATGGCTCATCTTTTGATAGAAAAAAATCCATAATCTTATTTGCATAAGCTATATTTAGGTTAAAAGTTCTATCTATAAATTTAAATCCTCGAACCCCTTTATCCCAAAGTTTTTCAAACTCGCTTAAAACTCTGTCTAAGTCAAAGTATCTAACTCTCTCATCTATCGCACTTAGACAAAATTCACACTCAAATGGACAACCCCTGCTTGCCTCTACATATATAAGTCTATGTTCTATGTCATGAGAAGTATACTCCTCATAAGGAAGTTTTATCTTTTTTGTATCAGGAGTGATAGCTCTTATCACTCTTTGACTAATCTCTTTATGGTTAAGCAAAGATTTACAAAGATGATAAAAACTAACTTCTCCCTCTCCTTGTATGATAAAATCAGCATTTTCAAAATCCACTCTTAAAGGTAGATGTGAAACCTCAGGACCTCCAATAATTATCTTTACATAAGGACTTACTGATTTTAAAATATCTACTATCTTTTTTACTTGCATCGCATTCCAAATATAGACTCCGATGCCTACTATTTTAGGGGTTTTCAAAAGGATATTTTCTACAATAGAATCTTCATTTTCATTTATAGTGAACTCTACTATTTCACATTGTGGTTTTAACTCTTCAAGATTTGCTTTTAAGTATCTAAGTCCCAAAGATGTATGAGAATATCTGGAATTTACTCCAACAAGTAGTATATCACTCAAAAAGACTTCCTTTATTTAGGGATTTTATCTTAAAACTTTTCCTATGTTCTTCGCATCTTCCATATTGTTGTATAATATTTCGATGTAATTTTGTTCCATAACCTTTATGCTTTTCAAACTGATATAGAGGATATTTTTTTGCTATATCTTTCATATATCTATCTCGACTAACTTTAGCTAAAATACTTGCGGCACTAACTTCTGCTACTTTTGCATCGGCTTTTATCATAGTTTTAAGTCCTACTACTCCAAAAGTGCTATTTCCATCAAAAAGCACATCTTCATGATTTAGAGTTTTTATGATTTCTTCTAAAGACTCTTTTAGACAAGTAGAAATCCCTTTTGTATCTATCTCTAAAGCACTCTTAAAAACTATATGATAATCACTATTTTGAACTATTTTTTCAAACAGCTCTTCTCGCTTTTTTTCAGTTAGCTTTTTTGAGTCGTTTAACTCTTTTATATCTTTTTGTAAAACTACACCAGCAACACAAAGAGGTCCAGCAAGTGGTCCTCGTCCTGCTTCATCTATGCCTAATAACTTCATGTTTTCCATTATATCTATTGTTTATAATTTTTCACATACTCTTTAAAAGTTTTAAACAGAGTACTTTGGTATTTGTTTTTATGGTATATTAAGTGCAGTTTTCTTTTGAAGGTTATATTTTTTATCTTTATCTCAAAAAGTTCCTCTTTTTTTAGCTCATTGAGAACTGCTGATTTGGATATACAAGTTATAGCTTCATGATTATGTGGTAAAAGGTTTTTTATCTCTTCAAAGCTTGAAAACTCCATAAAAATATTTATTTCTTTAGAAATTTTTCCAATATTTTTTAAAAAAACTTCTCTAGTTCCTGAGCCAACTTCTCTTAAAATCCATTTTTTTGAAAATAATTGATCTATAAAATACTCTTTTTGGATTAGAGATTTATCTGCTGAAACTATGATGAGATCATCACATCCTATCTCTTCTTTTACTAGATTTACTTCATTGATAGAGTTTTCTATAAAACCTATATCTATCTGTCCATCTAAAACTTTTTGTACTGTTTGAGTAGAGTTAAGAGTTTGTTTGTTTATAGTTACATCTTTATTTTCTGATAAAAAGTTAAAAATAATTTGAGGAAGTATAAAAGCACTTATAGTTTTACTTGATGCTATATTTAAAATTCCAGATAGTTTATCTTTTGAAAATTGATTTTGAGCATCTTTTAGTGTTAAAAAGTGACTATAAGTTTTTTCTTTAAAAACTCTTCCTCTATCATTTATTACTAATTTTTTCCCTATTCTATCAAATAAAGGTTCAGTTAGTTTGTTTTCAAGTGATTTTATAGCTAAAGATATAGCTGACTGACTCATACCTATCTGTTTTGCAAGTTGAGATATATGAGGATTTTCACATAGATAGTAAAACAGTTCTAATTCTTTTAGTGTCATGATGAACCTTATTTATATTTTAAATTATTTTATCAAAAAAAATTAATTTTGCAAAACCATAATTTTTAGTTATACTTGTATACTTTTAAATATAAGGAGATACTAATGAAAAGAAGAGATTTTTTCAAAACTTCGATGGTAGCTTCAGTTGCACTTTTAGGTAGTTCTAGTGAACTTCTAGCAGGTACAACACATAAGCCTATAGACAACAGAAAATCTTCAGGTGTTGCTTTTCCTGAAAAAAAGCCAATGATTACTTACTCTAACAGACCACCACTTTTAGAGTCTTTGAGAAGTACTTTTACAAGAGGTATTACAGAAAATGATGAGTTTTTTGTAAGATGGCATCTTCCGGATATCCCAACTCATTTAGATGATAGCTTTAAGATAAAAGTAGGTGGACTTGTAAAAAAAGAGCTTAACTTAACTGTAAAAGATTTAAAAAACAACTTTAAACCAGTGGAAGTTACAGCAGTAGTACAGTGTGGCGGTAACTCTCGTAGTGCATTTGATCCTATGCCTGGTGGAATCCAATGGGGAAGTGGTGCAACAGGGTGTGCTAAATGGAAAGGTGTAAGACTTATAGATGTCTTAAAAAGAGCTGGTTTACAAAATGGTGCTGAGTGGATAACTTTTAATGGTGCAGAAAAACCAGCATATGATAAAACTCCTGATTTTGTAAGAGAACTTGAACTTTCAGAAATAAAAGACAATGTCATAATAGCTTATGAAATGAATGGAGAAGATTTACCATATCTAAATGGATTTCCAGTAAGACTTATAGTACCTGGATATTACTCTGATTCATGGGTTAAAATGCTTAGCGAAATAACTGTTTATGACAAGTATAAACATCTTTTCTTTATGGATAAAGGTTATAGGATAGCAGATAATGCTACTGAAAGTGAAGACCCTAAAAATCTAGCTAAAAAAACAAAACCAATAACATTTATGAATGTAAAATCTATCATCGGTTACCCTGATAATGATATGGTTTTAAGAAAAAACTCTCATATAGTGGTTAGAGGTGTTGCTTGGGATGGAGGCTCAGGTATAGCTAAAGTTCTTATCTCCACTGATGGAGGTAAAACTTGGGATGAAGCTAAACTAAAAAATAAAAATGGAAACTTTGCATATACAGAGTTTAGATATGCATATAAGCCTACAAAAACTGGGGAACTTACTTTTATGGCAAAAGCTATAAACAACAAAGGTGAAGAGCAACCTTTTGCTGAGGATATTAAGTGGAATAGAGGTGGTTATAAATATAACGGTATAGATAGTGTAAAAGTAAAAGTTATATAGGAGAGGATGATGAAAAAAATATTATTAGCATCTATTTTTATAGGTAGTTTCGCATTTGCTCAAGTAAAAGGTGATATTCAAGTACCTGACATGAACTATAAGTTAAAACCGGGAAAAGGAGTTGAAACAGTTCAAGCAAACTGTTTGATGTGCCATACTTTTGGTTATATGTTAAACCAAGGAAAACAATCAAAGAAATTTTGGAGAGGAAAAGTAAACAAAATGGTAAATGCTTTCAAAGCTCCTATTGCAAAAAAAGACCAAGATATTATCGTAAATTATCTAGCTACACAGTATGGTAATGGAAAATAAAAACAGTTTATAAGAGGTTTAAAGCCTCTTATAGACTTGCAAGTATCTCTTTTATCTCTTCAACACTCAAAACCTTTCCACTACTTAGCACTTTTTTATCTACTACAAGAGCAGGAGTGCTTAAAACTCCATACTCCATAATCTTAGCTAAATCATCAACTTTTTCCAACTGATGAAAACCGCCTATTTGCGATAAAGCAAGTTTTGTATTGTTTTCAAGAGTGATACATTTTGAACAATTTGTACCTAAAATTTCTATTTTCATGACACCTCTTTTTGATAAATGATACTTTTATCATCATCTCTTTTATATTCACACTGAAAAGTTGTGTGTGAGATGTGAAACTCTTTTTGCAAAATCTCTTCTAAGTTATCAAGTACTTCATTTGATAAAGACAACAACAAATCTTCTTTAAAATCAAGATGAGCTTCTAAATGTATATTTTTATCATCTAGTTTCCAGATATGGATATGATGAACATTTTCTATCTCTTTTTGTGTTTTTATAACATCTATAACTTTTTGTAAGTTTATATTTTTTGGGGTAAATTGCATTAAAATAGAACTACTTTCTCTTACCAATCCAAAAGAAGCCCAGATTAGATATATCGCTATAAGGATAGATATAAGAGGGTCAATCCAAAATATCCCAAAAAAATACATCAAAACTCCACCTATTACAACTGCTACACTTGTCATAACATCAGTTAAAAGGTGAAGATATGCAGCTTTGATATTCATATTATCATGAGAATCATCTTTGATAAGCAATACACTTGCACTGTTTAAAACTATGCTTAAAATCCCTAGCCAAATAACTAAGTTTGAATTTATAACTTCAGGATGTAAAAACTTTTTTATAGCTTCTACAATCAAAAAAATACCAACTCCTACCAAAACAGAAGAGTTAAAAAGTGTAGCTAAAATCTCTGCTCTTTTATATCCAAAAGTTTTTATTTCACTACTTGGATAAGTGGAAAGTCGATTTGCTACATAAGCTATGACAAGGGCTAACACATCACTAAAGTTATGCAAAGCATCACTTAAAAGTGCTAAAGAACCAGAAAATATACCACCTATTATTTGAGAAACTGTAATGATTATATTTAAAACTATGGTTATAAAAAGATTTTTTCCACTTACTTCATGATGATGGTGATGATGTTCACTCATTTATAACTCCTATTTTTTTCAATTTCTCAACTAACTCTTTTTTATCAAATACTCCTATGTGTCTATCCACTTCTTTGCCATCTTTATCAAAAAATACTTGAGTTGGGATTAGTCTGATTTTATACTCTTGCATAACATTTTGGTCTTTGTAGATATTTACAAAAAATATATTTGCTTTTGGAAATTTACTTTTTATACTGTATAAAACTTTTCCCATTTTTTG
>JALUNR010000217.1 GCA_027055005.1 Campylobacterales bacterium | reverse complement strand
TCACACCAAGAAGCATATGTAGTCCACCCTGAAGGTCAAGACCTAGAGTTATCTTCTTACCTGTCTCACTCTGAGTGAGAGAAGGAATAGAAAAAACTACACCAAAAACTATCGCTAATGCGAATATGACTATGCGATAATTAAGCTTCATCCTCGTACTTCTTTGCAATGGAATCTTTTGTGATTTTAGTGATAGTATCATCGTTTATTTTCACACTTAAGAATTTCTCTTCTACTTTGTGAACAACTACGATAAAACCACCATTTGTGACTACTTTATCACCTTTTTTAAGTGCTTCTAGCATAGCTTTTTTAGCTTTTGCCTCATTTTGTTGTGGGCGAATAATCACAAAATACATAATTGCAATTAAAAATACGAATGGTAAGAGTTGAGAAACGATTTGCATCAATAACTTCCTTGGTTAATAAAATTGTGGCAATTATACAAAAGTTATACTAATAGTCGCATAAAAAGTGTACAATTTCATTATGAATAACATTTTAAAAACATTTTTACTCGGTCTTCTTACGGCGACACTCTTTAGTGCCTTTATCTATTTTGCAGAGTATAACCTTACTAATAAGTTTGTAAATACTCTTTTTGGGCTTGCTTCACTTGCACTTTTTCTTTATATACCTAAACGTAGCATACTTATAGCTGGTTTTTTCATAGGACTTTTTTGGTTCTACTGGATAGGGTATAGTTTTAAGTATCAAGGTGTTGGCTATATGACTCCTATCATCACTATCGCTTTTGGATTTATCTATCTACTTTTCTTTTTACCTCTCTACTTTACTGATAAAGCTTATATCAGAGCAATACTTCTCTTTGGTTTGAGTTTTTTTGAGCCTTTTCATTGGAATTGGTTACAGATTGAGCTTATATTTGTTGATAGTTATATTGGCGTTTATAAGTACCAACTTATTGCAGTTTTACTCGCCCTCTCTCTTCCTCAACTCATAAAAGATAGAAGATATAAGTTTGCACCACTTCTTTTACTCCTTATATCTATTAACTACGGCTACCCTAAACAAGAGAATGCACCACTCAAAATAAAATTAGTAGAGACAAATATTAAACAAAATTATAAGTGGACAGAAGAGGCACAAATCCCAACTATAGACTCTATCTACTCAGAAATAGAAAAAGCGCAAGAGCAAAAGTACGATGTTATACTATTTCCAGAGTCTGTTTTCCCTCTTTATCTCAACAAAGAGCCTTTCCTTATAAAGGAGCTAGAGAAACTTTCTCATGGGATTGTCATCGTAGCAGGTGGACTTCTCAAAGAGAATAATGAGAGCTATAATGCTACTTATAAGTTTGAAGATGGTAAATATGTCACTGCAAAAAAACTTGTTCTTGTTCCATTTGGAGAGTATATTCCTCTTCCTAAATTTGCTCGAAAGTTTGTGAATGATACTTTTTTCAGTGGTGCAAGTGATTTTCATACTGCATTAACACCAACAGATTTTATCATCAAGGGTGTTAAGTTTAGAAACGCCATCTGTTATGAAGCGACATCTCCAGAACTCTACAA
>JALUNR010000216.1 GCA_027055005.1 Campylobacterales bacterium | reverse complement strand
GATAAAAAATATTTATTCGGTCAAAATTATTTATATACTCCATGGAACACAAAACCGTATATAAATATAAAAGAGGCACAAAACTTAAAGGAATTATTTGAGAAAATATATAAGGTTGAGTATGAATCTTCCTTACTAAAATTCTCTTTAAGGGCGCTAAGCTCTATAGAAGATTATTTTATAAAAGGGGATTTGTTAAGTATCCATACAGAGCCATTTATAACTATAGAGCGCAACCTTTATCTTGAAAATCAACAAAAAGATATCCAACTGGGTCTTTTAACTAATGATCTTAAGAAAGGATCTTACAAGGATATAGGTGGATACAAAGAAGCAAAACAAAATCTTGATGAATTGCGAGATTTTTATTATCAACTAGGACAAGTTTATAGCTATTATAATTACGACGATAAAATTGCAAAAGTACAAAACACTCTCTATACACAGGCAAAATCCTCTTTGACAGCAATGCAAGCAGAGCAGTTTGATTATAGCAAACCTCAAGTGTATAAAACTCCAGAGCCTATGGAGTTAAACATCTCAAGCTCCAACATAGACTTACCGTCTCTCTCAAAAGGAGAAATAACTGTAAATGTAAACAGTGCTTATGGCATAAAAGTAACTTTAACAGCTATAGATGACAGCAATGCGAGTTTGAAACTGACTCCGTCTTGGAATGGAGAGATGGATGATTCCAAATATAAAGACAAAAATCTTACACTGCTAATAGATAGCTTAGATGATAAGGATGCAACTTATACGATTACTTTAAAACTTGAAGATTATAATGCTGCTACTTTTGGAAGTTCTTACATTCAGCCATATATAACAAAAAACATAACAGTTAATGTTTTTTCAAATAAAAAAACTATATCTCTTAAAAAAGGGTGGAATTTGATAAATGGAAGCATTGATCTTTCTAGCTTACCTAAAGATATAGATATTGTGTGGAGTTATGAAGATGGTTTTTGGAATGGATTTTCTCCATTTGATTATTTACAAAAACTTGTATTAAAAGCTTCCATAGACACAAGTATCAATCTTATGAAATCCATCCCTAGTGATGCAGGAGTTTGGGTGCACTCTTTAAAAGATCAAGATATCCAAATCCTATTAAAAGATGGTACACAAGCACAAAAAGTTATCAATAAACCAGGCTGGAATTTAGCCGGGACTAAAAAAGAGATTCAAGTTCCTGATGATTTAAGTTGTAGCGATAGCAGAACAATTAAATCAGTATGGGAGTATGACAGTGGTGATAAAGCTTGGCAAAATTATCAAAAAGACTCCAATGCCTCAACTTTAAAAAGCATAGGGGAAGATAAGGGCTTTTGGGTGCTTTGTATGTAGGTATCAGGGATAGATGTTTTTTGTAATGTAGGAGTTTGGGTAAATTAGGAATAAAAAGAAACGTAAACTATGGTGGAGTATAGCGGGTTCGAACCGCTGACCCCGACGCTGCCAGCGTCGTGCTCTCCCAGCTGAGCTAATACCCCACACTTTTTAGGTGATAAAATATTTTCGCAAATCTGCCTTGTTCTCATAA
>JALUNR010000215.1 GCA_027055005.1 Campylobacterales bacterium | reverse complement strand
AGGTAAAAGACCTGCTTTAATTCTTTCTCCTAAAATTTATAATGAAAAAACCTCTTTGTGTATATGTCTACCCATTACTTCTAAGATAAAGGGTTACCCTTTTGAAGTATCTCTTCCTGAAAATTTATCTATTCAAGGTGTTATTTTATCTGACCAAATTAAAAACTTAGATTTTTCGGCACGAGAGGTTAGTTTTGTCTGTAAGGTAGATGTTAATATTATTAAGTTGGTTCAAAAAAATATCTGGGCATTGGTTGGTGAATAGTAGGATTGTTTTATTGGACAAAGATTTTTTGTAAATTTAATTCTAATATGCATTCCCAACGAGGACGTTGGGAATGAGAAAGTTAAAGTAACTTATAAATCTGCTGGGAAGTTTGCTGGTTTTGAAAGATACCAAATATCTTCACTACTATCACCACTCCACAATAAACTCCAACTATTTGCATTTTTATCTACTAAAATTATACCATCAGCTTCATCTTCAAAATATAAAACATTATTTTCTATTCTATAAGATATAGAAAAATTACCTTTTGAACCATCACTTTTCTTTATTTCTACTCCACTAATAGTAGAAGTAGTAAAAGTAAGTTTTATATATTTTTCTACACCCTCATCATTTACAAAAGTATAAAAAGTCTTACCATTCAACATATCAGTAGTTAAAGGTAGTGGTGTTTTTACATACTCTTTTTCGGCTTTTGTTTTATCTGTAAAGAGTTTAAATATACGACTATCTTGATGAGTATTTTTTAACTCTATATAGTCACTAGTAACATCACCTATTATTAAGTTTTCATAGTTATGTTCTCCACGCAGTGGTATATTTATTACTCCTTCATCATTTACATCTATATCTAAGTTCCTATCTCCCTTAGAGTCTTTTACAGTCATAGTAGTTAAGTCAGTCCCAAAAGTAAAGGTTGCAACAGATGTTATGCTATCTAAGTCGTTTGTATAAAAAGTTTTTCCTGCCAATAAATTACTAAATAGATGCTTAGTTACATCATCTCCACGAACATCGGTTGCACCAGCATTTGATAAAGCCTCTAAAAGAGTTCCATATTCACTATCGCTAACAGGTAAAGAGTTAAATGCTTTGTCTCCTAAAGCTTTTTTTACAAGACCTGCATCTATTTTTATACCATTAGATGGATTTTTATCACTATCAAGAGACATTAAAACTCTTGCTATTTTAATATCTGTCTCCTGAATTTTTACACCATTTTGCAGTTTTGATTTGTCTATTGATTTAAGTTTCATATCTCCTAAATAAAATTCACATCCTGTACCAACATCAAAAGTAAAAGCACCTTTATCAGTAGTATTTCCCTCTTGAGTTCCACACTTATAAGCTAAACCTTCAACAGCACTATCTATATAGTATCCAGTACCAGTTTTTACATCTGAAGATGAACTATCAGAAGATGAACTTCCACAACCTATAGTAGAAAATAGAGCTATAGTTGTAATTGCACTTAATGTAATATTTTTTAGCATTTTTATCCTTTATATATTAAAATTCAACAACTATTTTACCCCCCCCATAT
>JALUNR010000214.1 GCA_027055005.1 Campylobacterales bacterium | reverse complement strand
GCTGCATGAGGCATCCTATGCTTTTTGGTTTAACACTTTTGCCATTAGGCACTGCACTTATTGTCGGTTCATCCACTTTTATCTCTGTTATAGCTCCAATCGAGATGGTTTTTATCATCTTTATGGTAGTTGTTTTTGAAGAGTGGGAGGTAAGAAAAAAGTTTAAAGAGGAGTATGAAGAGTATGCCTCAAAAGTACCGATGGTAAGCTTCAAAAAAGAGTGCCTCGAAAAACTCTTTGGAAAGGTTCCAAAAAAAGAGAAAACAAGATGAAATACTCCACTAGAGATAAGATCTTAGACGCCGTATATAAACTGGTCTATATAAACGGATACAATGGTACAAGTATCGATATGATATTAAAAGAGTGTGCCATTCCAAAAGGCTCTTTGTACCACTATTTTAAATCCAAAAAAGAGATGGTTTTGGCAGTAGTAAAAGAGCGAATAGCCCCTAGAATGTATGAGTTTTATGATTTAAAAAAAGTCAAAGAAGAAGATAGTATAGATACCATGATAAGAGCCATATTAAAGGTGTCAAAAAAAGAAGAGCTTGTAAAATTCGGCTGTCCGCTAAATAGATTAAATCAAGAGATGTCACCGGTAGATGATGATTTTGATAAAGCTATAAATCTCATCTATGAGAGAATGAAGAGTGATATTTTATCGGTTCTTAAAGATAGTTCTATAAAACCTGATGTAGATATGGACTCTTTAGCACAATTCATTATAGCCACAGTTTGGGGAAGTTTGTCACTTAGCCCAAAACATTCATCTAAAAAGAGATACTTAAACATAATCAACCACCTGATAAATTATCTAAAATCACTTAAGCATTAGACTATTTAGTCTATTTTAAGAAAATATATTGTACTATTCTTCAACTAGACTAAATAGTCTAAATTAAAGGAGGGGATATGTTTATAATTCCGCAAATCAAAAAAGAAGATGCAACCGGTGAGTTAAAGTTGCTATATAAAATAATAGAGAGAAATTTAGGTTTTGTACCACCTCATTTTGAACTTTTTGCAACAATTGATATAGATGGCATGAAAAAGTTTATGGAGTATAACCAAAAGATGTTGATCCACAAAAATATAGATAAAAATCTACTGCCCTTCTTAAGACTGTATATCGCTCAAAAAGAGTGCAGAACTTACTGTGTTTGGCTAAATACAAAATTTTTAACACAGATGAATGTAGATAAAAATATCATAGAAAATATTCAAACTCAAATAGAAAATATCCCATTTGATACGAGACAAAAAACACTTCTATTAAAAGTATTAAAAGCTATAGATACCCCAAATAATTTTTCAAAAGATGATTTAGATGATATTTATGCCTTGAATTTTAGTGATAAAGATTTTTTTGATTTGCTTAGATATGCATCGGATTTTATAAGCAACAGCAAGATTGTAGAAGCTTATCTAAAAAAACCTATGGTTGGATAATACCACTGATACCACCATTTGCGCTATGATATATGGTGGTGTCGTATCTTTTGGCATAAAATCTAAGTAGTAGATGTTGCAGAGTTGGTTCGATTGAGGGCTTAAAC
>JALUNR010000213.1 GCA_027055005.1 Campylobacterales bacterium | reverse complement strand
GAACATTTGTATAAGGAATTTTTACAATACTTTTATTATTTAATTCTAACTCAAGTGTTCTATAGTTAAACTTTTTTATGAAGCCTTCATAATTAGATGTTTTTATAGAGTTTCCAATACTAATTGACTTGTCTGATTTTATAAGTAAGCCGGCAAAATAATCTTTTAAAAATATCCTACTTAACAACAAAAACTTTTACTATTGATTATATATTATCTCAAAGAAAAGGAGTTGGAAGTACCGATATTACATTAAGTTCAAAATCAACTCAAGAAACTTCTACTGCACCCTCTTCAGATGCTCAATCTGGTATCAGTATTACAAGTAATGATGAAGTAAAATTTTGGAATGAGCTAGATTTAGAGTTTCAAAATGTTTTAAATCGTCCTCAAGATATTTATATTACACAAAAACCTATCATCAATAAAAATGCTGGACTGATTACTATTACAGCAACAAATAAGCAGATGAATCGATTCAGTGCATATCTCAAAAAATTACAAAAAAAAGTACAACTTCAAGTTTTAATTGATGTAAAACTACTCTCTGTAACGATGTCAAAGGCTAAAACAACAGGTATAGATTGGAGTCAGCTCTATGCACTTCAAAATATTGAACTCAGTGTAGATAAGCGTATTGGTTCTAAAAATGGTACATCACTTGTAAGCATCAAAGCTGGTGGAACGCTCAATGAGGTTGTTAAATTTTTAAAAACACAGGGTGATGTAAGTTCCATCTCTAATCCAAAAGTTTTAACATTAAATAATCAACCTGCTTTAATTACAGCAGGAACAGAATATTTTTATAAACTGAGTAGTACAAAAACTATCTCTAGTGCTTCCTCTGGGACACAAAGTTCAAGTGATTCAGTAGAATCAGTTTTTGCAGGTGTTTTACTCTCAATTACACCTGAAATATCTGATGATAATAGCATTACTTTAATTATAAATCCCTCTCTCTCTGAAACAAATATAGATATATCTCAAACATCAAATAGTGGTCGAAATATGCCACCCGATTTAAATCGTCGTCAGCTCTCCTCTGTTGTAACAGTAAAAGATGGTCATAAAATAATTTTAGGTGGTCTTATCACAACTAAAAATAGTAAAAAAGAGAATAAAATACCTTTTTTAGGCGATATTCCTATTATTAATTATTTTTTTAAATATAAAAAAAATATCAAAGAAGTACAAGAACTTATCATTATAATTGAACCACATATTATACATAAAGATAATAATAATATTTCACTCTCATCTTTAGGCTATAAAGGTTTTGATAATTCACTTTTAACAAATAGTGTAAAAAAATAATGACTCAAAAAATTTTCAATAGATCTAAAAATAGTTTTTTAGATACAGTCAATGCTAAAGATTATATAGAATTAGAACGTATTTCAGCACTCTATAAATCATTAAAAGAGTCCATTACAAAGCCTTTAAAAATGGTACTTCTTTATGGAAAACCAGGAACTGGTAAAAGTATGTTTTTAACAAAACTTTACAATGATTTATCTTCTACTATTCCTGTCTATATCTATACTACCCCTATTTTAGATGAGATAGAATTT
>JALUNR010000212.1 GCA_027055005.1 Campylobacterales bacterium | reverse complement strand
TGCTGTGCCGTAGATCACCTCTTCCACCGCGATCGAAGCTGCTTTATCCATCTTTGCCATGATCCAACCACCAAATACTGTACCTATGGGATTAAGATCGCTTGGATATGCACGAACACGTAAAGCCAGCATCTTCATGATTTGTTCCTTGTCTTGATCTACACATAGTTTACACTGATTTTGTGTAGAGTGTGTAAAGAGAGAGGAGAAGAGGATGAAACATATTGTGATCATTGGTGGCGGATATGGTGGCGTTTCAGTACTTAGAAGACTTGCAAATACCAAAGATATACACATAACGCTGATTGATAGGCATCCTTATCATTTTTTGCAAACAGAGGGTTATGAGCTAGTTGCCAATACTCTTCCCTTTGATAAAACTATCGTAAACCTGCATACGCTGTCTAAAAGTTTTGGAGAGCATGTCACGTTTATACATGATGGGGTAAAAAAGATAGATATTACACAACGATGCATACAGTGTGATAAAGTAATGCCTCTTTTTTATGATTATCTCATTCTCTCAGTGGGTAGTGTGACACGTTTTGTTAATGCTATAAAAGGACTTAAAAGCTGCTCACGTGGGGTAAAAAGTATGACAGGTGCATTTGAAATGAAACAGTTTTTTGAAAAGGAACTTTATCTCAGACTTGAAAATGCACAACAAGCAAAACAGCACTATAGTATACTTGTCGCGGGTGCAGGTTTATCGGGGGTAGAGATTGCAGCGCAGATGCAAGAGTATTTTAACCGCTACTATAAGAGTAATACCCTTGCGTGCAATACTCTCAAAATCCATCTGGTCTCAGGTTCTAAAACTATCCTCAAACACATGCATCCAAAGACTAGCTCATGTGCTTACAAACGACTTGAAAAACTGGGTGTCATACTTCATACCGGTGCACATATCACCAAAATCAAAACAGACATAGCATATCTTGAAAACAAGCAAAACATCACGTTTGATTTTATGATATTTACCGGTGGGATTATGGGCTCACCACTATTAAATACCCTGGGACTCTCATGCAATAAACTTGGACAAATAAAAGTGTTAAATACGCTTCAAATACCTGAATATCCAAATATATTTGCTATAGGTGATGCTGCTGAGATAGTGGATAAAAAAGGAAAAATCTTGCCAGACAATGCTCAGGTTGCTATCAAAAGTGGTATCTGTGCAGCGAACAATATCAAACAACTTTTAAAAAACAAACAACCTTTAGTCGCAAATATCAAACTAAAAGGTGTTGCAATCGCACTTGGTGGACGTTATGCCATCCTAGATATGGAGAAAATTCGTATCTATGGTATAGTGGCATATTACCTAAAAAAGATAGTCGAAAAATTTTACAAATGGCCACTTTGGCTTCGATGCAAAGCCGGTTATGAAAAGACTACTTCATGTCAGATATAGGATCAATCTGTTAAACCTAAGTTTGCTCTTTTATAAGATGAGTATTTTTATACTACACAAACATTACATAGATACGTCCTACAATAAGATCAGAAAAAACTATAATACGAAGGAGTCATTATGACACATACATTAATGAAACTGCCTTTTGGGGAAGGGGCACTGGAGCCATATATAT
>JALUNR010000211.1 GCA_027055005.1 Campylobacterales bacterium | reverse complement strand
ACTCCCCTAGATCTCGTTTAACATCTCCTTTTGGAACATGTACATTGAAGAGGTTAATATCCTCTTTTTTTATTTTTGCCTTGTGTGTAATAAACCCTTTTATAATTGTGGCATTAAACATATTTAGAGTAAAACACTCCTCCATAGCTACAATGCAATCAGCATCATCGTAATACTCAAATAGATTTGCAATTCTATGTAGATGATCACTTACATTGATTCTCTTTTGTACTTTGACATTTTGGATAAACTGTGTGATTCTTGTGTAGGAAGCAAAGCGTGTTTGTAGTCTTGATGAAGATGCAGCAAGTGTATCAAACCCATCTGCTCTATAACCCTTGTAGTGCTCTTTGTTAATAAACACTTCCCCTTTTGATAAAGAGATAGAGTGTGATGCTATGAGCTTATTTTTTGTAGAGAATATCTGTAGTGTTGTCCCATATAACACTTTAAGCCAGACTTCTTTTGATGCAAAGTAGTGTGGGACTGAATACTTATTGCTTTTATAAGAGATAAGAGAGTCTTTGGTAACTTTTCTAAACTCCTCTTTAAAGCCTACATATCTGCGTATCTCACCAGTTTGTTGATTAATTGGTAAAGGATTAAGAAGGGATTGTTCCTCTTTTTCAAACATCACTTTGGTTATTTTTTTGGTAGTACCGTGGATAAGGGCATTTGTTTCATCTTCAAATGTTTGAAGTCTTTGTTGTAGTTCACTAAAGTCTCTAAATTCATTCCCCATAATGAAATGATTCTCAAGATAGTCAAATGGTTTCTCCACTTTACCTTTACTCCATGGATGACCAGGGATACTTCTTGTTGGTTTGATACCATAAAAGCCACAGAAGTGTAAAAATCGTTTATTCCAAACAAAGTTATCTCTTGAAGCATTATCAACAAATACTTTTGCGTTATCTACCTGTATCCTCTCGCATACTCCACCAAAGAATATGAAACTTTCTTCAAGTGCATTGAGGACATCACTCTGTGTCATAGAGAGAGTGACATTGTAAAACTTGTATCTGCTAAATCCAAGAATTGTTTGGTGAATATATATTTTTGTCAGTACTCCACTAACACTTACAGTGTAATGTGCCCAATCAAACTGCATCTGTTCACCTGGTGCTGTTTCATAGGATTTATATGCATTTGGATTATTTCTCGATACTTCATCTTGGAGAGGTTTTAGTTCATTACGGATATATGCATAAAGTGCATATTGGCTTCCTTTATACCCTTTAGAGATTATATCTTTGAGAATACGAGAAGCTTTTAGTTTCTTTGTGAGAAATGACTCTTTGATAACACCCTCAAAAGGTAATACATGTTCATTAATTGCACTTTTTGTACTTTTATACTTTGGTACATCTTCACTTGCTAATGCTTTTTTGACTGTATTTCTACTGACACCTAATAAATCTGCTATTTTTCTTGTACCTAATTTAGGATTTTTTGCTTTAAGGTTTTTAATACTAACCCAATCTTCCATTCTTAACACTCCTATTTCCTTATATTGATTTTTCACAACATAAGTGTAGTTAAATTTCACTACTTAGGTGGGTCAAAAGTTTTCAAAAAAGTGGGTCAATATTTTTCAAAAAAAACA
>JALUNR010000210.1 GCA_027055005.1 Campylobacterales bacterium | reverse complement strand
TAATACAATAAAGTATATTTAATTAAGGTAAAAAATATTATGGATTTTTTAAAATCAAAAGAACTCTTTAATTTTACAGATGTAAATCAAGTAAAGCATTTTAATTCTATATCTTTTGATTACTCAAAAAATGAACTAGTAAATGCTTTACTAAAAAAAGAAAATCCTATGATTTTTTTATTAGGAGATCCAGGTTCTGGTAAAACTTATATTTTAAACTATGCAAAAGAAAATATAAAAAATTTAAAAATAGCAAAGTATTTTACATATCCATTTTTTGATGAAAGAGAATTTTTAGAAATACTTTTAAGCTTAGCGGGTCCAAATATTAAAAAGGGTGAATATAATATAGAAAAAATACTATTTTATCTAAAGAGAGAATTTGGAGAACTTGAATATGCTATTTTTATAGATGAAGCTCAACATTTAAGTGAAAGAACAATAGAACTTATAAGAATTTTATCAGATCAAAAGATTTTTCAATTTGTCTTAGCGATGCATAAAAAAGAGGGAGAGTATGTATTATCAAAAGCTCAATATAACACAAGAAACCCAAAAAAAATTTTAGTAAATGATTTGAATAATGATGAAATATTAAGATATATTCAAGAAACTCTATTAAATGAAAATTTATCAGATATCGCATCCGAATTTAAAAAATCACACATAAAACTTATAACACAATATACAAAAAGAAACTTTAGAGCTTTAAAAAATCTATTAACAGCACTATTTGATATATTATACCTTGCAAATAAGAGAAATCTCAATAATTACGCATATATAAATAAACATACAATCACCATGGCTGCCATAGATGTAGGAATTTTAAATGTTAAATAATAGGTTAGAAGATTTGATAATTATATATAAAAATTATAGGCTTAAAAAATTTATAAAATCTCTTTTTATACTTTTATTTATAATTATTTTTATGATTAGTAATTATTTTTTATATAAAATTTTAACAAATATAAAAACAAAAAAAACTACAACTAAAGATGTACAAATACATAAAAAAATCAATAAACTTGATTTAAATCTAACAAAAAAGAAGAAAATTATCAAAAAAGTTGCTATAAAAAAGATAAATGAAGAAAAAGTTTTAAAAAAAAATACTCTCAAAGCTTTGATTATAATAGAAAGAGACAAACCTACATATCAAAGTGCTTTAGATATAGCAAAATATTACTATAAACATAAAAATTATCAAATAAGTTCAAAATGGGCAACAATAGCAAATAACAGAGATGAAAAACAAGAAGAATCATTGATTTTATTTACAAAAGCAAAGATAAAACTACATCAAAAAGGTATAGCAAAAAAAGCTCTTAAAATATATCTGCTAAAATACCATTCTCAAAAGATAATAAATCTTTTAAATTCATTGTAGGATATTTTATGATAGTTAGTATATATGAAGGTATTGAAAAGATAATACAAAATAAAGTAGATTTAAAAACAAAACTAATACCGCTAGAAAATGCAAACAACACCATCAGTGCTAAAACTATAAAAGCTACTATTTCATTACCTAGATTTAACAACTCAGCTATGGATGGCTATGCTTTAAAAGGTTCTTTTGATAAGTATAATATAGTAGGGAAAATACTAGCTGGAGATGATAAAAATATAGTTTTAAAAGATAAAGAGTGCATAAAAATAACAACTGGAGCAAAAGTTCCACCCTCTTGTGATACCGTAATTCCTCAAGAAAACTGTCAAATACTAGATGAAAGTATAAAAATAATAAAAGCTGTGGACTCCGATGCAAATATAAGAAAAGCAGGTGAAGATATAAAAGAAGGACAAATAATAATAAATAAAGGTGATACTATCACTTCTAATTTTATACAACTTTTATCATCACAAGGAATAACTCATATAGAAGTTTTTCAAACCCCAAAAGTAGCAATATATGCAAGTGGAAATGAACTAAAAATGCCTTATGAAAACTTAAATGAAACCCAAATTTACAACTCAAATACTCCATATTTTATATCAAGATTAAAAGAGTTAGGATGTGATGTTGTATTTGTAGGTAAAAGCAAAGACAATTTAGAAGATATGAAAAAGCTTATAAAAAATGCTTTAGGATTTGATCTTATCATAACTAGTGGTGGAGTTAGTGTAGGGGAGGCAGACTTTACAAAAGAAGCATTTAAAAGTTTTGGATTTAAACCTATATTTGAAAAAGTAAAGATAAAACCAGGAAAACCAACAACTTTAGGAAAAATAAATAATGCTTTTGTTTTAAATCTACCAGGAAATCCACTTGCTGCATCACTAAATTTTGAAATTTTTGGCAAAGTTTTGATAAATATTCTAAGAGGCACAAATAAACTATATTTAAACACTATAAAAGCAAAAATATCTCAAGATTTTACAAAAAGGAAACCTGTTGCAACTGTTATTCCAGGATATTTTGATGGAGAATATTTTGATATAGCAAAACAATATGGGCCAAATATGGTAAATGTTTTAAACCATTGCAATGGTTTTATAGTTATAGATGAAAATACAAACTTTATAAAAAAAGAACAAATAGTAAACTTTTTACCAATAAACTACCCCTTTTATAGCTCAATTTTTACAAATTTTACAAGCTAAGCAAAGTTTAAACTACTTTTTAGTAGTATCCAAGCCTTAAATTCTCACATATCAATCCTTGCAATGGTTGCTAAGCCTTAAAAAAGCTTAGTTAAAGGATGTGGAGGTTTAAACCAAATATTTTTTACAAGGAGACATTGTCATGGTTACAATGAAAGACTTACTAGAGTGTGGTGTTCACTTCGGACATCAAACAAGAAGATGGAATCCAAAGATGAAACCTTATATCTTTGGTGAGAGAAAAAATATCTATATTATAGATTTACAAAAAACTCTTAGATATTTTAGATATACATATAACATAGTTAGAGATGCGGCGGCAGAGGGAAAAACTATGATGTTTGTTGGAACTAAGAAACAAGCAACATCAGCTATAAAAGAACATGCTGAGAGTTGTGGTATGCCTTATGTAAATCATAGATGGCTAGGTGGTATGTTAACAAACTTCCAAACTATCAAAAAATCTATCAGAAAACTTGAAATCATAGAGAAAATGGAAGAAGAGGGACAAATGGATCTTCTTACTAAAAAAGAAGCTCTAATGCTTTCAAGAAAAAAACAAAAACTTTTAAACTACCTTGGTGGGATAAGAGATATGAAAGCTATGCCAGATATGATTTTTATAGTTGATACTGTAAAAGAAAGAATAGCAGTTAAAGAAGCTAACAATCTTCATATACCTATCGTAGCTCCAATAGATACAAACTGTGATCCAGATGTTATAGATTTTCCAATTCCAGGAAATGATGATGCTATAAGAAGTGTTCAACTTTTCTGTAAAGAGATGGCAGAAGCTATAAATGAAGGTAAAGCTATGAGAGATGAAGCTGAAGCAACTGAGGAAGAAGTAATAGTAACTGAAGAAGAGATCCAAGAAGTTGTTGTTGAAGCTGTAAAAGAAGGCGATAAAGAGTCTTCAGAAGATAAAGAATAATTATAACAATAAGTAGGAGAAAATCATGGCTATAACAGCAGCAATGGTAAAAGAGTTAAGAGAAAAAACTGGTGCTGGTATGATGGATTGTAAAAAAGCACTTGTTTCTAGTGATGGAGATATGGAAGGTGCAATCGACTTTTTAAAGAAAAAAGGACTTTCATCAGCAGATAAAAAATCAGATAGAGTAGCAGCAGAGGGTGCAGTAGTAGTAGAAGTTTCACCAGATGGTAAAAAAGCAGCTATGGTTGAAGTAAATGCAGAAACTGATTTTGTTGCTAAAAATGACAAATTTCAAGAATTTGCTAAACAAACAGTAGCTCATATTTTTGCAAATGATTTTGCTGATATCGATGCACTAAATAATAGTGATATTGATGGTGTAAAATTTGAAGAATTTGTAAAAAGTAATATTTCTACTATTGGTGAAAATTTAGTTGTTAGAAGATTTATTTCTTCAAAAGCTAATAACAATGAAGTAATAAATGGTTATGTTCATATGGGTGGTAAAATAGGTGTTTTAGTTACCGCTAAAGCTGAAGGTGTTGATGAAACTAAAGTTAGTGACTTTTTAAAACAACTTGCTATGCACATAGCAGCACTAAAACCTGAAATACTAAGCTACACTGAATTAGATGCAGATTTTGTAGAAAAAGAAACTGAAGGTATAGCAAAAGCTATCGAAAAAGAAAATGAAGAGTTAGCAAGACTAAAAAAACCTCTTAAAAATGTTCCTCAATTTATTTCAAAACTTCAACTAACAGACGAAGTTATGTCTAAAGTTGAAGAGCAAATCAAAGAAGAGTTAAAGGCAGAAGGAAAACCTGAAAAAATTTGGGATAGAATCCTTCCTGGTAAAATAGAAAGATTTATTGCCGATAATACACTACTTGATCAACAAAAATGTTTACTTGATCAATTTTATGCACTTGATGACAAAAAAAGTGTAAAAGAAGTAATAGAAGCTAAGGCTAAAGAACTTGGTGGTAACATAGATATAGTATCATTTACAAGATATGAACTTGGAGATGGTATAGAGAAAAAAGCTGATGATTTTGCAGCTGAGGTTGAAGCTCAACTAAAATAAAACTTTAATATGGAGGTATTAGATGATAAATAAAACTTTTTCTAATACCTCTACTTTTAAAAATCCTCTTATAGAGGCAAAAAACTTATCTCACAGCTTTGATTATCCACTTTTTGAAGATATTTCTATCACTCTAAATGAAAAAGAAATAGTAGCAATACTTGGTGTTAGTGGAAGTGGAAAATCAACTATTTTACATATACTTTCATCACTTTTAAAACCTAAACAAGGTGAAGTTTTTTATGGCAATAAATCATTATATAACTTACCAGTTGAGTACCAAACAAAAATAAGAAGAGAATATTTAGGTATTATTTTCCAATCACACTATCTTTTTAAAGGTTTTTCCGTAAAAGAAAATCTTGAAATTTCATCACTTATTTCAAAAGAAGAGATCGATGCAAGTATCTTAAAAAAAACAGGGATAGAAAATACACTTAATCAAAATATATCTGACTTATCTGGTGGACAACAACAAAGAGTTTCAATCGCAAGAGTTTTAACAAAAAAACCAAAAATAATATTTGCTGATGAACCAACAGGAAACTTAGATAGTAAAACAGCAAAAGAAGTTATGAGTGAAATGATAAAGTATATAAAAAGCATAAATGGAACTATGCTTATAGTAACTCATGATGAAAATATAGCTAAAATGAGTGATACAATTTATAGACTAAAAAATAAAAAATTATCACAAGTTCATGAACTTAGTTGATTTTATTACTGATAAAAATGCTATAACTTTTATATTATTATTTTCAAGAATAAGCGGTTTTTTTGCTTTTATGCCTTTTTTTTCTCATTCATCGATATCCGTAAATATAAAAACTGCACTAGCCCTTTATCTAACTATATTCTTTTTTCCTATTGCAAAATTATCAGCAATTGATATAAATACATCGACTATACTTTTATTAGTTATAAGTGAACTTTTTATAGGATTTTTAGCAGGGCTTATTTTAAATCTTGCATTTAATGCACTCTCCCTAGCTGGTGGTCAAATAAGTATGATAATGGGTTTTTCTATGGCAACAGTATTTGATCCACTTTCAAGATCAAATGCTCCACTTATATCAAATGCATTAACACTCATAGGATTTTTGATATTTTTATCTTTCAATGGACATCATCTTATACTTATATTGCTAAGTCATACGATAGATAGTATAACTTTGGGAAATTTTTATCCATCTGCAAATATTTATAACTATCTTATACATGGTGTTGAAACTATGTTTAAGATGGGACTTATTTTAGCTTTTCCATTTATAGCTTTATCTTTACTTTCAGATATCATATTTGGTATGCTTATGAAAACTATGCCACAGTTTAACCTCTTAGTTGTGGGCTTTCCTATAAAAATATTTTTATCTATTTTAGTATTGGGAGCTGTACTTTCTAGTATGATGTTACTTTTTAAAGAAGACTTTATAAAATATTATGAAATTTTAAAACATATTTTCTAAACTAACTTCATTTTATGCCGATTATAAATAGTATCAAAAGATAAAATTTTAGAGGGTTAGTTTATGCACAAAAAACCATTGATTCTTGTTGTTGATGATTTAAAATCTAATAGAATGGTTATAAAAAAAGCACTTCAAAATAATTATGATTTTATAGAAGCAAGTGATGGAATAGAAGCACTTGAAATGTTAAAAAACTTTACACCTATGATAATATTAATCGATGCTATTATGCCAAATATGGATGGATTTGAAACTATAAAAGTTATTAGAAATATGATAAAATATAAAAGAACTCCAATCCTTATGATAACTTCACTTGGAGATATAAAAACAAAAGTAAAAGCTTTAGAATATGGTGTAAATGACTTTCTATTAAAACCTTTTGATAAATATGAATTAAGAGCTAGATGCAAATCTTATGTAGAATTAGTACAAATAAATAAACAATTTTCAGATTCAAAAATAAATCCTATTTCAAAATTTAAAAATGAAATAGCTTTAATAAAAGAATTAAAACCAAACGATAGTATATTTTTATTTTCTATCAATGATTTTCACAAAATAGATGGTATATATGGATATAAAAATACTAAAATAATAGAACAAAAATTTGGATTTTTTTTAGAAGATATGATAAAAAACTATATCAAAGATATTTCAATATACCACATAGGAAATGGGAAATTTATAATAAAAAATATAAAAAATAAAAAATTAGATGAAATAATATTAGCAGAATATTGTGAAGAATTTTATAATAATTGTAAAAATATAGTTATAAGTATTGACAAGCATATTTCTTTTTCCCCAATAGTAACAATAGTATATGTCAAAGATAGAGTTAACTTATATGAAGATGCCTTATCTGCTCTGAGTTATGCAAAAAACAACAATTTAAAATATATATATTCTTCTAATGATATAAATGGAATAAAAGATATTGTTTATTCAAATATACAAATTTTAAAAAAAGTAAAAAATGCAATCAAAACTGAAAATATAATAAACTATTACCAACCAATATATGATAACAAAAATGAAAAAATAAATAAATATGAAACTTTAGTTAGAATGAAATGTGATGATGGGAAAGTTATGTCACCTTTTTCCTTTTTAGAAATAGCAAAAAGTGGAAAAATATATGATGAAATCACAAAAACTGTATATAAAAATGCTTTTGATAAATTCAAATATACAAATAATGAATTTAGTATAAATATCGCATATAGTGATATTGTAGAAAAATCAGTAAGTAATTATATATTTAAATTATTAAATGATAACCCACATATAACAAACAGAGTTATATTTGAAATATTAGAAGATGAAAACATAAAAGATTTTGGGCTTTTTAAAGAATTTATATCAGAGATAAAAAGATATGGTTCTAAAGTAGCTATTGATGATTTTGGAAGTGGTTTTTCCAATTTTCAAAGAATTGTAGAAATAGAACCAGATTTTATAAAAATAGATGGTTCTATTATTAAAAGAATATTAGAAGATTCAAAAAGCTATGCACTAGTAGATAGTATAAATGAATTTGCACATAATTTCAATATTAAAACTGTTGCAGAATATATAAGTAGCAAAGAACTTTTTGATGAAATAAATTTAATAGGAATAGATTTTTCACAAGGATACTATTTAGGAGAACCAAAACCTAACCTACTTGACGAATGTGTTATAACTTAAAAATTTATAACTTATGAGCTTTTTTTAAAAGTTTATCAAAAAATCTTGAGTATTTTTGAATAAATTTTTTATTATGAGTTAAAAATACTACTTCATAATTTTTACCAAATCCTGAATATGACCAATTTGCAGAACCCAAAATCAAAATTTTATCATCTATAAGAGCTATTTTTTGATGCATTTTTCCATAGTATCTTTTTTTCTTAACATATTTACCCCTGATTTGATAAACAAATATATTTTTATATTTTGCAAGATAATATATAGTAGATTTATTTCCTTTTCTTGTTGAAGACTCATAGTCATAAATTATTTTAACTTTAATTCCTTTTTTTGCAATAGATTTTAATCTCTTTGCTATCTTTTTATGGGTAAAATTATAAATAGTGATTTTTACTGATTTTTTTGCAAGAGAAAGTTGTTTTAAAACCTCTTTTAAAGCTGGTTTAGCTTCTTGTGGTAAAATATAAATCTTTTCAGCAGATGCATTTAAAGATGAATTTATAAAAATAATCAGTAAAATTTTAAAAAAAAATTTCATTTTATTTTCCTATGAACGATATAGTTTTAGATGTCATAGAAGAATAATAACAAAAAAAAGTTAGGAGAAAAGATGCTATCAATACTTTTGATAAATGATAATAAAATTGTTTCCAGATTGTTACAACTTAGTAGTAAAAAAAGTGGTTTCGACATAGAAGAGAGTGGTGTATTTGCCCCACAAAAAGAGTCTTATAACTTGATATTTGTTGATAGTGATAAATATAGTGATGAATTAATACAAAAGATAAAAGAAAATTTAACTTATGATAAACTTGTTTTTATAGGAACTGCACAAGTAAAAAAACCTGATAGTTTTGAACTTGTTTTAGAAAAACCATTTTTACCAACTGATTTTACATCTTTAGTTGAAAAAAACTTTATCGTAGAAGAAAAAAAAGAAGATATAAGTGATGAAGATGTAGAAATCATAGACTTTGATGATATAGAAGAAGATGTAGAAGATTTAGATAATCTTTTAGATGACACTACAACAGATAAAAAAGATGATAAACTAAATACTTCACCAGAAAACTTAGCTCAAATGGTTGATGAAATTGATGAAATCGACAATAATGATGAGGAAGAAATAAACATAGAAGAACAAGAAGAATTTAATATAGATGATGATTTAATCTTAGATGAAGATGATATAGAAACAAAAGAAGAATCATTATTGGATTTAGATACAAAAACAGAAGATAAGAAAAAAGAATTAATCATAGAAGATGAAAAAGATAATACAACTACTGAAGATGATTTTTTATCCTTAGATAAATATAAAGTAAAAGAAGTTTTAGAGCCAAAGAAAGATGATGATACTATAAAAAATGATGAAGTAGAGTTGGAAACAGAGGATAAAACAACAAATATATCCAAAATAATAGAAAAAGATATTGAAAATGAGATAGAAAATACTCCTGAAAATCTTGAAAAACTGATAGAAAACAAAATAAAAGAAATTTTAACTCCAAAACTAATTCAAGATGCTTTGAAAGGTACTAATTTATATATTTCATTTGAGGATAAAGATTGATGAGTGGATCAATGCTTATTTTATCTGGTCCTAGTGGTTGTGGAAAAAGTTCTCTTATAAGTAAAATACTAAAAAAAGAGAATGCTTATTTTTCTATTTCTACCACAACAAGAGATATAAGGAGTGGAGAAAAGAATGGTATAAATTACTACTATGTTTCTCGTGAAGAGTTTGAAAAAGATATACAGGAAGGAAACTTTTTAGAATGGGCAGAAGTTCACAACAATTACTATGGCACAAGTATAAAACCTGTCATAAAAGCTCTTCAAGAAAACAAACTTGTAATATTTGATATAGATGTTCAAGGTCATAATATAATAAAAGAAAAATTTCCTCTTCTTACAACCTCTGTTTTTATAACAACTCCAAATCAAAAAGAACTTGAAAAAAGACTTTTAAATAGAAATACAGATACAAAAGAAGATATACAAAACAGACTAAAAAATGCGAAAGAAGAGATGCAAAGGGCAAATGAATATGAGTTTTTTATAATAAATGATGACTTTAATAAAGCTTTTAGTGAATTAAAAAAGATAATAGAGGTAGCAAAATTAAAAAAACCTCTCAAGTTTATCAATGATTTTAGCTCTAATTGGTAATCTATTAAACTTTTATGTTATAATTACTAAAAAATTTAAAGGATTTATCATGGGAATACCTAGTGGAATGGAACTAATGGTTATAGCATTAGTTATACTTCTTCTTTTTGGAGGTAAAAAAATACCAGAACTTGCGAAAGGTCTTGGTGGAGGTATAAGAAACTTCAAAAAAGCATTAAACGAAGAAGAAAATGAAAATAAGAAAGAGTCTATAGAAGCTAAAGAGGAAAATACAAAAGAGATAAAAACTGAAGAATCTCAAAAAGCATAAGGATTTTTGAGATTTGAAAAAAATAGTTCTTAAACATATACAAAAAGAGATACCATCTCTAAATGCACTGGAAAAGCCCAAAGATATATCTTTTGGGCATTATGCTTCACCTGTTGCTTTTTCTCTAGCTAAAAATTATAAAAAATCACCTATAATTATCGCTGATGAACTTTGTGAAAAATTTAAACAAAGTAATATCTTTGATAATGTTGAAAGTCTAAAAGGATATATAAACTTTAAACTAAGTAGTACTTTTCTAAACTCACTTTCAAATGAAGCTTTAAATGATGAAGAAAACTTTGCAAAAGATAATAAAAATAAAAAGATACTCTTAGAATATGTAAGTGCAAATCCAACTGGTCCACTTCATATAGGTCATGCCCGTGGTGCAGTATTTGGAGATACACTTTATAGAGTTGCCAAACATCTAGGTTATGATATACAAAGTGAATACTATGTAAATGATGCTGGGAACCAGATTAGACTTTTAGGAATTAGCCTATATCTTGGGGCAAGTGAAGTTTTAGGAAAAGATGTAGAGTATCCTGAAGAGTATTATAGGGGAGATTATATTATAGACCTTGCAAAAAAGGCTATAGCAGAGTTTGGGGAAGATTATTTTAAAGATGAGAGTGTTATAGAAGAGCTTTCAACTTGGGCAAAAGATAAAATGCTTATCCTCATAAAAGATAATCTCAAATCTGCTGGTATTGAGTTTGACTCATTTGCCTCTGAAAAAGAACTTTTTAAACTTTGGGATGAAACTTTAAAAAAACTTCAAAGAGACTCCGATGCAACTTATACAAAAGATGGAAAACTATGGCTAAACTCTTCAAAGTTTGGAGATGAAAAAGATAGAGTTATAGTTAGAGAAGATGGTAGACCAACTTACTTAGCAGGAGATATAATCTACCATAACCAAAAGTTTAAAAGAGGCTATGATGAATATATAAACATCTGGGGAGCTGATCATCACGGATATATATCTAGAGTAAAAGCAGCCATAAAATTTTTAGGTTATGACGAGAGTAAACTAGAGGTTATCCTATCTCAAATGGTATCACTTCTAAAAGGTGGAAAACCTTATAAGATGAGCAAAAGAGCAGGAAATTTTATACTTATGAGTGATATAATTCAAGAGATTGGAAGTGATGCTCTTAGGTTTGTTTTTTTAACAAAAAAGAGTGATACACACTTAGAATTTGATATAGATGATTTGAAAAAGCAGGATAGTTCAAATCCAATATACTATATAAATTATGCTCATGCTAGGATAAATCAACTAGTACAAAAAAGTAAAAAAAGTTTAGGAAATATTAAACAAACAAAGCTAGAAAATTTAGAAGATGATGAAAAAAATCTTTTATTTAATGCTTTACTTTTAAATGAAGTTTTAAATGATGCATATGAAAGTCGTCAACTTCAAAAAATAAGTGAATATTTAAAAAATCTTGCATCCTTACTTCATCAGTTTTATAATAAAAATCAAATAGTAGGAAGTGAAAAAGAGAATATATATTTAAAAATATTACTTGTAGTAGCTCTTAGTATAAGAACTGGCTTAAAACTTATGGGTATAGAAGCAAAATATAAAATGTAAATTTATACACAATTTGTTTATACTTTTTGTGTATAATAAAATAAAAAGGATTTATAATGAAATTTTTAGCAATACTTTTAGTATTATTTGGTCTATTATTTGCCAAGACACCACTAAAATCTGTCCCAACTTTTGATATAACAGATATACAAGGAAATAGTTATCATATTGTAAGTACGGAAAAAGGCTTAGATATAAAAGAATTGAAAGGTAAAGTTGTATTTTTAGCTTTTTTTGGCCATAGATGTCCTCCTTGCAGAATGGAAATGCCTGGATTTGTTAAATTTACAAATGATAAAGATTATGCAAAAAAAGCAGTAATTTTAGGATTTGAAGTACAAGGAATTGATGAAGAAGGTTTAAAAAGTTTTGCAAAAGATAGAGGTTTAAATTATAGATTAGTTGCAGGTTCAAAATATAGTCAATTTATTGATCTTATAGGTTATAGAACAAAGTGGAATTGGGGAATACCATTTATGGTGGTACTAGATACAAATGGAAAAGTTGTAAATTTTGGAAATGGTATAGTAAGTCCAGAAGAATTAAAAAATTTAACTGATACACTTTATACAGATACAAATAGTACAACTATTACTACGACAGTAGAAGACAACTCAACAAAGGAACAAAAATGACAAAGACAGAGCAAAAGATAGCAAATTATGTAAAAAATGCTAATGATTTAGGTTTAGGTTTAAGTGAAGATTTAATAACAAAAGTTACAAAAGGACTTGGTCCATCTATCCATAAAAAAGATGCAGAAACAGTTTCTTGTAGTGATCAAAGTGAATTAGATAGGGTAAAAACTAATTTTTTACAAAAGAAACTAGGACTTGATAGTGATAATTTAGACTCATCTATAAAAGAAGTATGTGAGAAGATGGGAACTTCAAATAGAAATAAATACAGAGCTTTATTTTATGCACTTTTAGTACAAAAATTTAATAAAGAGTCTATTTACTCTTAGAATATTCTCTTATTTCAGATTGAAGAAATTCTATTATTCTTTTTTGAATAATATGAATCTCTTCATCATTCTCTGTACAATTTAAAAACTTTTTTAACTCTTTAATATTTATTTTATAAACTAATTTTTTACTTTTTTTGATTGTATCATCTATATTTTTTATTAAAGAATTTATATCTAATTCATTTTTTTCTATAATTTTTGAAATATACTCTTTTGTTATTTGTATCAAAATCTTAGCTCTTGCATCATCATTTTTATATGTTTTATAAGCTAACTTATAAAGATGTTCTTCTTCACATTTATTTATACTATTTCTAATAGCAACAACTGATGCTATAATTTTTGCCCGAAATTCTAATGAATTTGTATGATATACAAAAATATCTCTAAAAAATGATAAAAATCTAATTTTTATTAACTCAAATAAGCTCATTTTTACTCTTTTAATCTATTTTTTATATAAATATACTATAATTATCTCGCTTCTTCCAAGACCTGTGCAATAGGTTTTTGAGACACCGTGTCAGGGTGGGAACACAGCAGCACACCTTAACTACTTATGTGCCGCAGTAATCTTGGGAGGAGTTTTTAAAGTATTTATTTACACTATCAACTAAATTTCCAAAATCCACACTATTTACTTTTGAATTTGATTTGATTTTTGATTCAATTTCTATTTTGCCATTTATAAGTTCATTTGATTTTACACCATGATATACAGATAAACTAGCCTCCATAAAAGCAGCAAATCTATCACACATTTTTAATGCTTTACCATCTATAACATTGTATTTATCATGATTATAAAGTTGCAAATTATCTACTATTTTTATTTTTTGTTGATAAGTCTTATCTAAAAACTCATCTTTTTTATCTCCATATATTCCTAAAAGATACTTAAATTCATCTATAATAGCAGAAGGTATTAAAGGTAAAATTTCTTCATTTATCATCTTCACTTCATAATCACTTATAATCTCATCTAAACCATTTACTGAGTATTTTACAGGGGTTATAATATCTCTAGTTAGTGCTTCTGGTAAATCGTGAAATAGTGAACAAAAAAAGTTATTTTGTAACCTCTTGTCACAAGCTTTTATTTCCAATGAATAAAAGTAACTTAAAATTGATACTATAAGCATATGACCAAGTACAGAAGTTTCTGGAATCCTAGGAGTTTGAGCCCATCTTTTTTGAAATCTCAGCCTTCCACTAATATCTATAAATCTTGAAAGTTTCTGCTTAAGAGCTATTTTCCTAACTCCTAAGAGTTCATAATAATCCTCTATCTCTTCTTCAACTGAATTTTTAACATTTTCTATATCACTTAAAAACTGACTAGTTTGATATATGATAGAAAACTCCCATTTAGTGGATATATAAGAAGATGCTTTTAATATAAACCTCTCTCTTTTATATAATTCATCATTATCTAAAAATTTTTCAAATCTAAGTAAAAAATCACCATTATCAATATCCTTAATAAGTGGTTCTAATTGTTTTAAAACCCATATATTTAATTCATCTTTTTTTTGCTTCAAAATTACTCTAAAAACATCTGGTCTAATATCAGTAACAACAACTCTTCTTAAAAATTCAAATATAGATATTTCAATAAGAGCAGTAAAATTTATATTTTTCCCTTGTGACGATTCTATTTTTCCCAATAAATATGCAATAATCATTTTATGAGCTTGTTTATCAAGTTCAACAAGATCTACCATTCTAGGATAATCATTCCATCTTTGAATAGAAGAGGCTGAAAATATTAACTCTATCAGTTGAGGATTCAACATTTTTTACTATCTATTTCTATTATGGTATGAACATTACCTCTAGGATTAAAATCAGCTCTTATATTTAAACTTTTAGGTTTTAGTTTCTTTTCAAGTAAATCATATATTTCATTTGCACTATCTTCATGAGAAATATATCTCTTTGAAAAAGAGTTTATATAAAGTTTTAAAGCTTTTAGCTCTGCTACATACTTATCTGGTACATACTCCACATATATTGTGGCAAAATCAGGATAACCACTTCTAGGACACATACACATAAATTCTGGCAATGTTACTTTTATAGTATAATTTTTTTTGTTCTTATTTGGCCATATTTCAAAATCTTTCTCCACATCAAACTGGATTATTTCTTTTTCACCATATTTCATAATCAAACATCCAAATGCTTAACATCTTTAGCATGAGCTTGTATAAAGTTTCTTCTAGGTTCAACTTCATCACCCATAAATAGTGTAAAAGTATCACTAGCAACCTCAGCATCTTCTATATTTATTTTTAAAAGTCTTCTATTCATAGGGTCCATGGTAGTTTCCCAAAGCTGTTCTGGATTCATTTCTCCTAAACCTTTATATCTTTGTATATATGCACCTTTTTTAGCATTTTTTTCAACATCATCAAGCATTTTTAAAAGTCTACTATTTTCTATATCAATATTTCTTTCTATAATCTTACTATTTATATAAACAGCTTCTGTATATAGAGGTGATGTAAAAAGATTATCATCTATTTTTATTTCTTCAAGTCCATTTGTAGTTTGTATATATAAATGTACTATTTCATCATTCACTACTTTATTAAGAATATTATATCCTAAAGTAGATATATATTTTTCTACATTTTTATACAATTCTTCACCCTTTAAGGCTATGACATCTGGATTTTCTATCAAATATTGTACAACTTCAATAACATGAAATCTTTTTTCTAACTCTTTTAAAACACTTCTATAAGCAGATATTATTTTAAAAAGTTCTGTTAAATCTTTTTTCCCCATTCCTTCAAATTCAAAGCTATCTATACCATTTTCTATCAAAAACTCATTCATCGCTTTATCATCTTTTAGATATATCTCTTTCTTACCCTTTTTATATCTATAAAGTGGTGGCTGAGCTAAATATACATACCCATTTTCAATAACAGGTCTTAAAAATCTAAACAAAAATGTCAAAAGTAGAGTTTGAATATGACTTCCATCAACATCAGCATCTGTCATAACTATTATTTTGTGATATCTTAGTTTATCTTCATTAAATTCTTCACCTATACCACATCCAAGAGCTGTTATGATATTTGTAATTTCTTCTGACTTTAGGATTTTATCTATTCTGCTTTTTTCAACATTTAAAATCTTACCTTTTAGTGGAAGTATCGCTTGAAAAACTCTATCTCTACCTTGTTTAGCACTTCCTCCCGCACTATCTCCCTCCACTAGATAAAGTTCACTAATAGTTGCATCTTTGCTTTGACAATCAGCAAGTTTTCCTGGAAGTGTACCAACACTGATAGAGTCTTTTTTTCTTGTTAACTCTCTAGCTTTTTTAGCAGCTTCTCTACCTCTTGCAGCTGCTAATGCTTTGTTCATAACTGCTTTTGCTTCTATTGGATTTTCTTCAAAATACTTAGTAAGTGATTCATTTACTAATCTTTGAACTATCGGCCTAACATAAGAGCTTCCCAGTTTCCCTTTTGTTTGTCCTTCAAACTGAGGTTCTGGAACTTTTACACTTACTATTGCAATAAGTCCCTCTTTAACATCATCTCCACTTATCTTAGTATCTTTTTCTCTTTGAGCTGCATTTTTAGATATATACTTACTTATAGCTCTAGTAAGTCCAGCTCTAAAACCAGCTTCATGAGTACCACCATCAGGAGTTTTTATATTGTTTACAAAAGAATAAAGTTTTTCTTGATAAGTAGTATTATATAAAAGTGCTATATCAACTTGTACATCATCAACACTATCTTGAAGTTGTAAAGGTTTGATAATAGCATCAGCTTTATTTAAATCCTCAACAAACTGTTTAGTTCCACCCTCAAAGTGATAAATTTCCTCTTTACCAACACGATTATCTTTAAAAGTAATAGTTATATTAGGATTTAGATATGCTAACTCTTTAAATCTTCTTGCCAAAGTATCATAATTAAACTCTGTAACTTCAAATATACTATCATCTGGCCAAAACTCAACAGTAGTTCCAGTTCTATTTGTATCACCTACGACTTCAAGTGGTGTAGTTGGAATACCTTTTTCAAATTCTTGGTAGTGTTTTTTGCCTTCTCTATTTACTTTTAATATAAGCTTTTTTGAAAGAGCATTTACAACAGAAACTCCAACTCCATGAAGTCCGCCACTAACTTTATAAGTATCTTTATCAAATTTACCACCAGCATGAAGTACAGTTAAAACAACAGTAGCCGCACTTATTTTTTCAGTAGGATGCATAGCTGTTGGAATACCTCTACCATTATCACTAATAATTGCAGAACCTTCAGTAGTTATTTCAATAGAGATTTTATTACAAAATCCAGCCATTGCTTCATCAATAGAGTTATCAACCACTTCATAAATCATATGGTGAAGACCACTAATATTTGTATCACCTATATACATTCCAGGTCTTTTTCTAACAGCTTCAAGTCCTTTTAAGACTTTAATATTACTTGCTCCATAATCTTTCTTTTCCATACTTTATCCTAATATTATCTTATTATTGGCATAATGATAGTTTTAAAATTATCACTACTTAATACAAATGGCATACTTGAATCATTATATCCTAAAATAAATTCACTATTATCTATATTTGATAAAAAATCTAATATATATTTACTATTTACATTTATAAATATTTTTTCTGATAAATCACAAATATAATTTAACTCTGTTTTTGCTTCCATACTATTTTCATTTAAACTCTCAAAAAGTATAGCATTATTACTAAATGTTATTTTCATTTCAGGTGATATAGAATATATTTTTTTTAACTTATCTACCATTTTTTCTCTATTTATAGATAAGTTATATTTCATTTCTCTTGGAATAATTCTTTCGTAATCAGGATATTTTCCATTTATAAGTTTTGTAAAAAAATGAAAATTTTCACTTACTATTATCAATATATTTTCATCATAATATATTTTCATTTCATCAAAAAAAAGCTTTTGTATTTCACTTATAGATTTTTTAGGGATAATAAGTGAAATTTCTTTTTCAATATTTTCTTGAAGTGATACAATAGCTAATCTTTTTGTATCTGTTCCTACAAAATTTATATAATTTTCTTTTAAATCAATTAATGCTCCATTAAGTTCATATTTTGGATTATTTATATCTATTGCTGATGTGATTTTTTTAATTGATTTTAAAAAATTTATAGGATTTATTTCAAATTTTGATTTATTTTCTATAGAAGGAAATTCTGGATATTCTTCAGTATTAAACATTGGAAATTTTATATTTGTTTTGTCTTTATCTTGTCTTAGTATAAGTTGTTCATCACTAACTTCTAAAGTTACATCTTCATCATCTAAAGGTTTTACAGAATCTAAAATTTTTTTACCATTTGCACTAGCTATACCATCTGTTATTGGATTATAGTTAGTAGTTTGCATTGATAAACCTATTTCATAATCACTTGCTTTTATAGTAAATTTTCCGTTACTTGAAATAAGTAATACATGTGATGTTATGGATGATTCATCTTTTTTATCTAAAAAATTTTGAGCATTTATTAACATATGCTCTAAGACATTTTTATTGATTTCAATCTTCATTGAATTTTTCCTTTTATATTATAAATAAATTAGTATTAGTAGTAGCTCTGGTTGAAAAAGTGAAAAAGAGCTCAAAACTTCGATATTATACTGTTTTTGAGTTGAAAAACTAATAGTGTAACTTTTGAGTTTTTCACATTTTTGTTTTTAAAATGTTACAATCTTACTTTTTAACTCTTCTACTTTTAGTCTAAAGTTTTCATCTTCATCTAAAATTTGATTTATTTTTTTGATACTATGTGAAATAGCTGTATGATCTTTCATACTAAAGTAACTTGCTAATACTGGTGTTGAGTTTGGGGTTAATTCTCTTGCTAAAAATATCACTATTCTTCTAGCTTCAACAATAGGTTTATTCCTTTTTTTGCTTTTTATATCTGATGGTTTTACATTGAGTTCTAATGAAACTACTTTTATTATTTGTTCAAGTGTTATATTTTCTTGTTGAGATTTTATTTGTTCCTTTAAAATATTTTTTACAAACTCAAGTGTTATTTCTTGTGCCATAAGGGTACTATAACTATAAATAGCAGTAATAGCACTCTCTATTTCTCTTATGTTTTCACCCATATTAGTAGCTATATAATTTACTATATCAGCACTAATATGGATACCATTTAATTCACATTTTTTTTGGATAATAGATATCTTTGTTTCGAGTCCAGGTGGTTGTATTGATACTTGCATTCCCCATTCAAATCTACTTTTTAATCTATCCTCAAAACCTGCTATTTTTTTAGGTGGTTTATCAGAAGTTAGTACTATTTGTTTATTTTGAGAATGAAGTTCATTAAAAGTATGAAAAAACTCTTCTTGCGTTTGTTCTTTCCCACTTAAAAATTGTATATCATCTATCAAAAGATAGTCACACTCTCTGTATTTTTCTCTAAATCTATCTGGAGTTTTATTTCTTAGATTATATGTAAAGTCATTCATAAATTGTTCACTAGTGGTATATATAACTTTTTTAGAATTTTGTATGGCACTGTTACCTACTGCTTGAATAAGATGTGTTTTCCCCAGTCCGCTCATACCATAAATAAATAGTGGATTATATTCAGTTGCTGGTCTTAATGATATACTTTCACATAGTGCATAAGCCATCTGATTTGATGTTCCAACTATAAAACTTTTAAATATATATGATGGATTTAAAATAGTTGAGTTTTTTGGTTGTGGCATTGGATTTTCAATAAATGTAACACTTTTATTTATATTTGAATTTTTTACTATAATTTCTATTTCAGGCTTTACTCCTGTTTTTACTTCAAAATAGTGAGCTAATTTCTTTGAATATTTTGTTTTTACCCATCTTGCTATTATAGGATTTGGTGCTATAAAAATTGAAATATTGGATTTAGAAGATAATTCATCATATTTTAAATTTTTAATATATCTATCGTATTCTCTTTTATTTATTTCACCTTTTAATAACTCAAATACTTCTTCATATAACAATTCACATTACCCTTAATTTTAATATGTGAATATCTTAGCGAAAGTGCTATAAAATAATGTTGTAAATATGAAAAATTGGGTATTATCCAAAATGTGAATAAAATGTGAATAGAATGTGAAATAATGTGAATAGTTGAGGTTTGTTTGTGAAAGTATTAGGAATAGATCCTGGAACTAGAAATTTAGGATATGCTGTTATAGAAAAAAATGGTTCATATGTGAAACTTATTGAAGCTGGATTTATAAAAATAAAAGAAAAAGTTTTACAACATCAGATAATTGCAATGGTAGAGGGATTAGAACAAATTTTTAACTCTCATGATATAAAGGAGGTTGCTATTGAAGATATTTTTTATGCTTATAATCCAAAAACATTTATAAAATTAGCTCAATTTCGTGGAGCTATTGTTCTAAAAGTACTTCAAGAATTTGGAAATTTTAGCGAATATACTCCACTTCAAGTAAAAAAAGCAGTTACAGGCAATGGTAAATCAAAAAAAGAACAAGTATCTTTTATGGTAAGAAGAATATTAAATATAAAAGCAGAAATAAAACCTTTAGATATTACTGATGCTATAGCAGTTGCTTTAACACATATTCAGAGAATTTAAGATACAATTCAGAGAATTTTTAAAAGGAGAAATTATATGAAAAAGATATTGTTTTCAGTGGTTAGTGCTACTTTAATAGTTAGTAATTTAAGTGCGGATAGTACTCAAATAGATTGGAAAAATGTTTCATTAGGAGCTGATGTTGGAACAACTGGTATTGGTTTAACAGTTGTAAAACCAATAGATGAGCATCCAAATTGGGCTGTTAGGGTAGGGGCTCACAAATATAGTAAAAATTTTACTACAACTGATAATGAAGCTGATTATGACTTTGATTTAGATTTATCAGATGTTCAGTTGATGGCTGATTACCATCCTTGGATGACTTCATTTAAAGTTACTTTAGGTGCACTTTATAATGGGACTGACTTCAATGGTAAAATAAATCCAAGAGGAAGTAGTTATACTTTTAATGGTGTTACTTATTCTACTTCTCAAATAGGAACTGTTGATACTAAAGTTGACTTTGATAATTCAATAGCACCATATATAGGTATAGGTTGGGATACATCTTTTAATAAACCAAATAAAACTTGGGGATTTACTTTTAACTTAGGAGTTGCTTATAGTGGTAGTGCAAAAGTGTCTTATACTCCTACTTTTGGATCATCTGTGCCTGATGCAACAAAACAAGAGATATTAAATAACTTGGAAATTGAAAAAAAATCTTTACAAGATGATTTAGATAAGTATAAATATTTACCATTTGTATCAATAGGATTTAATTATAAGTTTTAAATGGTTAAATTTTTTTTAAATATCAATTTTTAGTTAAAGTTTCTTTTGATTTGTCCGATTTTATTTACAAGGAATAGGAAAAACAAAAGGAAAAAGGATAAAAAATGAAAGGAATTTTAACTAAGTTAACTCTAACTATGCTTTTTGGAGCAATATTTTTAAGTGCTAATGATAATATAAAAAGAAGTCTTCACTCTACAAGTTTAACAAAGATTAAAAATTATTCTAGTGTTATCAATAAAAATACTATGCAAGCTATAGGAAATAAAACTATACTCACCGTAGGAAAAACATTAAATATTAATACAAAATTATTTGATCAAAAAAGAAAATTTTCATTATATTTAAAGGTAGCATCAAATAGTTCTTTTGGATTTAAATATAAGTTTTAAAAATAGAGGTTTAATTTCCTCTACTTCCAGGTTTATAAGCTTTACTTCCATCTTTACATAGTGGACATTCATCGGGTTTATAAATATCAAATATAAAATTATCAAGTGCAAAAAAAGGTAAATCAGAAGGTAGTTTACAGTTTGGTTTAGCTGTTATGTCTGAGCCTTCTCTTTTGCAAAATCCTCTATTTGCTAAAGCTGCAAATCCAACTATATTTGCTCCTAACTCTTCAACTGCTTTTGCACTCTCTAAGGCACTTCCACCGGTTGTTATGATATCTTCACAGATTAAAATATTTTCATCTTTTTTTACTTCAAATCCTCGTCGAAGAGTCATAACTTTTTCAACTCTCTCTGTAAATATAAATCTAGCCTCTAAAGCTCTAGCTAACTCGAAACCTGCTAGTATTCCACCAAGAGCAGGGGAGCAAACTGTATCTACTTTTACCCCAGCTTTATTTATCATATTTGCTAACTCTTTAGCTAAAAGTTCTGCTGTTTTAGGATTTTCTAAAACTTTTGCACTTTGAAGATAATACTTTGAATGGTTCCCACTGCTTAAAAGAAAATGTCCTTCTAAGTATGCATCGGAGTCTTTATAAATTTGTTCTATATTTAAAGACATAAGATTATACTTTCATAAGTTCAGCTTCTTTAGCTTTTACTAGACTGTCTACTTCTGCTATGGCTGAATCTGTATTTTTTTGTATTTCGTCATGAGCTTTTTTACTCTCATCTTCTGTTATCTCTTTATCTTTTTCTAAAGCTTTTATTTTATTGTTTGCATCTTTTCTTATATTTCTTATAGCAACTTTTGCTTTTTCTCCAAATGCTTTAGCATGTTTTGCACCCTCTTTTCTTTGTTCAACTGTCATAGGAGGGAAAAAAAGTTTTATAACTTCACCATCATTGTTGGGATTTACACCTATATTTGCACTTTGTATTGCTTTTTCTATATCTGAAAGAAGATTTTTTTCCCAAGGAGAAATAGTTATAGTTGTTGCATCTGTAACTAATACTGAACCAACTTGATTTAGTGGAGTTGGATTTCCATAATAGTCTATTTTTATATTTTCAACTATCAAAGTTGAAACTTTACCACTTCTTATAGTTGTAAAATCCCTTTTTAGAGCTTCTAAGGATTTTTGATTTGATTCTTTTTGATTATTATATATCTCTTCTAAACTCATTTTATATCCTTTTATTTTGTTTTTGGTGCTTCTGGAACTGTTGGAGCTTTTTTTGTTTTAG
>JALUNR010000209.1 GCA_027055005.1 Campylobacterales bacterium | reverse complement strand
TACTTTATAGCTTATTGGGTTATATTAGGGAATTTATGTATAATCTTGAATAAATTTTTAAAAATTATATAAAGGTTATACATGAAACAAGTTCCTATCGTAGTTCTTGACTTTGGTTCACAATACACTCAACTAATAGCTAGAAAGCTTAGAGAGAGTGGGGTATATGCTGAGATATATCCATATAGTGAGCCAATAGAAAAAATAAAAGAGAAAAATCCAAAAGGTATCATCCTAAGTGGTGGTCCTGCTTCCGTTTATGATAAAAACTCTTATCATCCAGATGAAAAAGTTTTTGATTTAGGAATTCCAGTTCTTGGGATTTGTTATGGTATGCAACTTATCACTCAACACTTTGGTGGGGTTGTTATACCTTCAGACCATCATGAATATGGAAAGGCTGAACTTTTCTTTGATGGTGAAAGCGATATTTTTAAAGATACAAAAGATGGACAGATTGTTTGGATGAGTCATGGAGATAGGGTTGATATGCTTCCAGATAACTTTGAGAAGATAGCTTACTCAGATAACTCTCCTTATGCAGCTATTGCAAATAAGGAAGCAAATATTTATGCTTTTCAGTTTCATCCGGAAGTTTATCACTCACAGGAGGGAACAAAACTACTTAAAAACTTTGCAAAGTATATTTGTGGTTGCGAAAGTAGTTGGAATGTAGGGAGTTTTGCAAAAGAAAAAATAGATGAAATAAGAAAAAAAGTTGGTGATAAAAAAGTTCTTTGTGGTGTTAGTGGTGGAGTGGATAGTTCTGTCGTTGCAACTCTTCTTCATGAAGCGATAGGAGATAGATTAGTAGCAGTATTTGTAGATCAAGGTTTAATGAGAGAAAATGAAGCCAAACAAGTTGAAGATATGTTTAAAAGTAGAGGTATAGAACTAATAAGTATAGATGCAAGTGATATATTTTTAAACAGACTAAAAGGAGTAGTTGATCCTGAAGAAAAGAGAAAGATTATAGGGGAAACTTTTATAGAAGTTTTTGATAAAGAAGCAAAAAAACACAATGGTATAGAATTTTTAGCACAAGGTACACTTTATACTGATGTTATAGAGTCAGTATCAGTTAAAGGACCTAGTAAAACTATAAAATCTCATCACAATGTAGGTGGGCTTCCTGATTGGATGACCTTTGAGTTAGTTGAGCCTTTAAGAGAAATATTTAAAGATGAAGTTAGAGAGCTTGGACTTGAACTAGGTCTTCCAAAAGAGATGATAGGAAGACACCCTTTCCCTGGACCTGGACTTGCAATAAGAGTTATGGGTGATGTAAATAAAGAGGCTTTAAGACTTTTAAGAAGAAGTGATACTATTATGCAAGAAGAGTTAAAAGCATATGGATATTATGACAAAGTATGGCAAGCATTTACAGTACTTTTAAATGTAAAAAGTGTAGGTGTTATGGGTGATAATAGAACTTATGACAATACAGTATGTGTGAGAATGGTAGAGAGTGTAGATGGTATGACAGCAACTTTTGCAAGAGTTCCTCATGAACTGCTAGAAAAAATAAGTAGCAGAATCATAAACGAGATAGATGGTATAAACAGAGTAGTTTACGACATAAGTTCTAAACCACCAGCAACGATAGAGTGGGAGTAAA
>JALUNR010000208.1 GCA_027055005.1 Campylobacterales bacterium | reverse complement strand
ATAGAAAAAGACAATGAAGAAAGACTGTATTTTGTTGTAGAAAGTAAAGGTACTAATTTGACAGATGAGATAAGAGATACTGAAAAATCAAAAATAAAATGTGCCAAAGAACATTTTAAAGAACTATCCAACAAAGTCCAGTGTATCCAATCAAAGGATTTTGAACATATGAGAGAGTTTATATAGTTACCATTTGAAAAAGCTAACTTGTGATAACATAACAAAAAGGAGTTTTCATGAAAAAGATATTTTTACTAATCCTACTAAGCATAAGTCTTTTTGCAGACTTTAAACATATAGATTACAAAAGTATAAAAACTTTAGGAAAAGATGTAGTTATCATAGATATAAGAACTCCTAGTGAGTGGAAAGAAACTGGTGTGATACCAGGAAGTAAAAAGATAATGTTTTTTAGTGAAAATGGAAAGTATGATCCAAAAGCTTGGTTAGCTAAGTTTTCAAAGTATGTAAAAGATAAAAATCAGCCATTTGTTTTAGTTTGTAGAACTGGAAGTAGAACAAATACTGTAGGAAATTTTTTAGATAAACAAATCGGTTTTAAAAATGTCTATGATTTAAAGGGTGGCATTACTTATGGATACTTGATGCAAGGATTTAAGACCACTAAAAAGGACTTAAAACCAAATCCAGTTACAGGGAGTTACTGATCAATAAAAGAGTATAAAAGTTCTATCTCCTCTTTCCAAATACTATCATCAATAGTTTCTAAAACAAGTGGTATATCATCCATTCTTTTATCATTTGCTATCCATTTAAAAGCATCAAGTCCTATTTCACCTTTTCCTAAACTTTGATGTCTATCTTTTTTTGATGCAAAGGGTGTTAAAGAGTCATTTATATGCATCCCTTTTAAATACTTAAATCCCACCACTTCATCAAACTTTTTCCAAGTTGCATCGTACTCTTGCTTTGTTCTTATATCATATCCACTAACAAAAAGATGACAAGTATCGATGCAAACTCCAACACGATTTTTATCTATAGATTTATTTATAATATAAGATAAATGTTCAAACTTATATCCAAGATTACTTCCTTGCCCTGCTGTGTTTTCTATAACAAGACAAACATCTTTTGTAAGCTCTAATGTTTTATTTATATTTTCAACTATATAGTCTAAACTTTCCTCTTCACTTAGCTTTTTCAAATGGCTTCCTGGATGAAAATTTAAAAGTTTAAGTCCTAACTGTTCACATCTTTTTGCTTCATCTATAAAAGCATTTAGAGATTTTTCTCTTTGCTCAAGTTCAGGATGACCAAGGTTTATGAGATAACTATCATGAGGAAGTACCATTTCTGGTTTTATCCCAACTTCTTGAAGATTTGTTTTAAACTTTTCTATCACTTTTTCATCATAAGGTTTTGCTTTCCATTGTCTTTGATTTTTAGTAAACATTGCAAAAGCTTTTGCATCAATCTTTTTTGCATTTAGAGGGGCGTTGAAAACTCCACCACTTGCACTTACATGAGCACCAAAATATTTCATTATTTTAAATCCTTTAACTTAATAATAATTTTATTCAATCTATCTTTGAAATATATAGAGTAAGGCGAAACTTTGTAAGTTATATTATACTTAGCTGTTTTGATATTTTGAGTAAATCCATCCTTGGTTTTTATCATATTTTTTGCATCCATAATAGGTTTTGCAGATAGTATATTTACTATCAATTTGTTTGGATAATACTTTGATAAAAAGTTATCATTAAAATACTTTCTATTTGTACACTTATGTCCTACACATACACTATCACTTGTCTTATAAAACTTCAAGTTAGCAACTGCAACACCAGTTGAATAAGCTTGTATCTGTATAAGTTTGTCATCACTTTTATAAAATCCTGTATCTGAAAAAGCAAACTTTTTAGTTTTCATAGTGATTTTTTTACTTTTATTAACTATTTTAATAGGTTTTTTAATAAATAGAGTTTTAGTTGAACATCCTGTTATCAACAACATTGTTATTATGGTAAAAATTGTTACTTTCATGATAAATCCCTTCATTAAAAAAAAAGCATTATACACTTAAAAGCTAAGTTTTGATAAACTCGCGAAAATTTTAAATATTGTAAGGATAAATTAATGGAAATAACAACAAAAAAATTAGATAGTGCAAATGCACAGATTGATGCAACTATTGATTCTAAAACTATAGAGCAAAATGTAGATAAATTTGCAAAAGATGCTGCTAAAAATATGGATATACCTGGATTTAGAAAAGGAAAAGTTCCAGTAGCTGTTGTAAAAAAAAGATATGGAGCTAAACTAGCAGAAGATGCAAAAAATGAAGCTGTTAGAAATGCTTATGATAAAGGTTTAAAAGAGTTAGAGCTAGATGCAAATAAACTTATAGGTGAACCTATTGTTGAAAAATTTGAAGAAAAAGATGGAATGATAGAGATAAGTTTAAGTGTAGCTACAAAACCAGAGATAAAAATAGAGGGGTATAAAGAATTAATCCCTGATATTGAAACTCCAGAAGTTTCTAAAGATGAAGTAAAAGATAAAATCAATACTATGTTAAAAGCAGTATCACCTATGACTAAAGTAGAAGGGAGAGATGAACTTCAAAAAGGTGATTTTGCATTGATTGATTTTGAAGGTTTTGTAGATGATAAAGCATTTGAAGGTGGAAAAGCTGAGGGACATCTTTTAGAAATAGGAAGTGGTAGCTTTATCCCTGGATTTGAAGATGGTATGGTTGGTATGAAAGTTGGAGAGACTAAAGATGTAAAAGTCACATTCCCAGCTGAGTATGGAGCAAAAGATTTAGCAGGAAAAGAGGCAGTTTTTAAAGTTACCCTTCATGAGATTCAAGAAAAAAAGATTTCTGACGATATAAGTGAAGAGACTCTTAAACAACTTCTTCCAAATGAAGAGAAACCAACAAAAGAGATGCTTGAAGAAAGAGTAGAAAAACAACTTTTAGCTGAAAAATTAGCACCTATATATGCTGATGAAATTAAGCCAAAATATGTAGAAACTCTAGTTGAAAAGTTCAACATAGATCTACCAAAATCTATTGTTGAACAAGAGATGGATATAGCATTTAGAAGAGTTTTATCAGATATGAGTGAAGAAGAGATTAAAAAGTTCTCTGAGGATGAAGAGATTTATAAAGCTAAAAGAGAAGAGTTTAGAAAAGAAGCTAGTGATAGTGTGAAAATCACTTTTCTAGTTGATGAACTAGCTAAACTTGAAGGTGTTGAAGTAAATGACCAAGAAGTTATGCAAACACTTTACTTTGAAGCTTTACAAATGGGACAAAATCCACAAGAGATGTTAAAAAGTTATGAAGAGCAAGGATTGTTACCAGCTGTTAAGATGGCAATCGTTGAAGATAGACTATTTAACAAGCTTTTTGATGAAAAAAGAGAATCAAAATAATAAAAAAGGATGTTAAATTGAGTTATGTTCCAATAGTAGTAGAAAAAACAGGTCGTGGAGAGAGAAGTTATGATATATACTCAAGACTTCTAAAAGATAGAATCATCATGCTAAGTGGAGAAGTAAATGATGCAGTTGCTTCAACAGTAGTTGCACAGTTACTTTTTTTAGAGGCTGAAGACCCAGATAAAGATATATTTTTATACATAAACTCTCCAGGTGGTGTTATAACAAGTGGTATGAGTATGTTTGATACTATGAACTACATAAAACCAGATGTTTGCACTATTTGTATAGGTCAAGCGGCATCTATGGGAGCATTTTTACTAAGCTCAGGAGCTAAAGGAAAGAGATATGCTCTTCCTCATGCTCGTGTTATGATACATCAACCATTAGGTGGTGCTCAAGGGCAAGCAACAGATATACAAATCCAAGCTAAAGAGATTCAAAGAATGAAAGATGAGCTAAATGGTATCTTAGCATCTCAAACAGGTCAACCACTAGAAAAACTTCAAGCTGATACAGAAAGAGACTTTTTCATGAGTGCGAAGGAAGCTATGGAGTATGGACTTATAGATAAAGTACTAACAAGAAGTTTATAAGTAAAATGGGACTTTACAAAATAGATAAAGCAGGTAAAGTTATGAGTAATGAGGGAATAGGAAAAGATAAAAAAGATATGGAAGTAACTAACAAAAAGATAGAGCCAAAAAAAAGATTTCAAAATATAAATCTTTTTGCTAAACAAGTTATAGAAAAAATGAAAAAAGATGATGTCTTACCCTCTCCCTCAAACTATATGAATTATTTTGAAAAAATGCTTATAGAAAAATCTCCTGCCCAAAGAGCAGCTATTGAGGAAATTTTACATCTTGAAAATGATAGTGAAATAGAAAAAGAATATATGTCAAAGGTAGATTATTTTCTAAATGAAAGTTTTGACAAAACCAAAACTTTATTGGATGATATAAATACAAACTATTCAAAGATTGCTAAAATTAAAAATTTTATAAAATCAAAGGGTGTTGAACTTAGTAAAAACCCAACTATGGCGAATATTAGAGGTTTTGAATCAAAAATAACCCAAGCGACACTTTCAATAGAAAAAGAACAAGAAAAAGTAAAACAAGATTATCTTAATTTAACAGAACTTATCAAAGAATTTAATAAAGAATCTATTTTTGATAAAAAATATGGAGTTTACAATAAAAAATACTTCTTTGAAGTTTTAAAAAATGAATTAGAAAACTTAAAAAATTTTGATTATAAAAATAATGTTATTGCTTTTTGTATAGATAAAGATATATTAAAAAGTATTAAGTTAAATAAAGATAAAGACATAGTTATAAAAACAATAGCTAAAATGATACTTGACAGATCAAGAAGAAGTGATATTTTAGCTCATTATGAAGATGGTATATTTTTACTACTTTTAAAACATACCGCAAAAAGTGAAGCATTAAAAGCAGTTGAAAGTATCAAAAAATTTGTCTCTTTTTCAAATTTTATTATAAACTCAATTCCTATTCAAGCTAAGATAGATACTTCTGTTATCGAAATAAATTCAACTATGAGTGTAGATGAAGTCATAAGTGATGTTATTAAAGGACTTTTATAATGATAAGAGATATAGTAGTTTATCCAGACAAAAGACTGAAACTTGTATCAAAAGAGGTAAAAGAGTTTAATCAAAAACTCCATACACTTTTAGATGATATGTATGAAACTATGATTGCCAAGAATGGTATAGGATTAGCATCTATCCAAATAGGTATTGATTTGCAAGCTCTTATCATAAATTTAGTTAGAGAAGGTGAAGAAAAACAATACAAAGAGGACTTGCTAGAAGTAATAAATCCAAAAATATTAGAAATGGATGGAGAAACAACTTATCAAGAGGGCTGCCTTAGTGTTCCTGAATATTATGAAGATGTAAAAAGAGCAAAAAATATAAAAGTTAGTTTTTTTGATAGATATGGGAAAGAACATATAAAAGAATATGATGGACTTATGGCGATAGCTTTTCAGCATGAAACAGATCACTTAAATGGACATTTGTTTATAGAAAAACTTTCATTTTTAAAAAGAAAAAAATTTGAAAAAGAGTGGAAAAAAAAGTTAAAAAAGAAGTAGTGTCATGAAAAAGATACTATGTGCTACTATTTTGGGTATAGATGTAAAAGAAGTTGATGTTGAAGTATCTTTTATGAGAGGTCTTCCAGGAACTTCAATACTAGGTGTTGCTCAAATATCTGTAAAAGAAGCAATTGGCAGGTGTCAATCAGCCCTAAATCATATAAAATTTAAATTTCCTCCCCAAAAACTTGTTATAAATTTATCCCCTTCTGATATAAAAAAAGAAGGAACACACTTTGACTTACCTATGGCACTCTTGATAGCTTTATATAAAGAAAAGATAGATTTTTCAAAATATGTTGCTTTTGGAGAATTAGGACTTGATGGAAAAATCAAAGATACTAACTATATTTTTCCTATTATTCTATCTTTAGCAAAGCATTTAAAAGATAAAATTATTATTATTCCAAAAGAAAGTTATAAAAAAATATCAAAAATACCAGAGTTACATATAGCTTGTTTTGAAAATTTAGAAGATGTTATTGAGAATTTAAAAGAAGATAAAATAAATCCGCAAAAAACAAAAGTTGATTTTTCATATAAAAATATAGAGATAAACGGCAAAAAGTACTACTATTTAAAAAATTTTCAAGAGGATTTTTTAGATATAAAAGGACAAGAGAGAGCAAAAAGAGCTTCACTTATAGCAACAGCAGGATTTCACAATATCTTGTATGAAGGAAGTCCTGGGTGTGGGAAAAGTATGTGTTCTAAAAGATTAAGATATATTATGCCACCTTCAAGTTTAGAAGAGATTTTAGAAAGAGCAAAACTAGATGCACTTAGCCTTAAAGAGGTTGATTTTACTCCGTTAAGAGAGTTTAGAAGCCCTCATCATACAGCTAGTCGTTCAAGTATATTTGGTGGAGCAAATAGGGCAATAGGTGAAGTAGCTATTTGTAATAATGGAATATTTTTTGCAGATGAATTACCAATGTTTTCAAAATCTGTACTAGAAAGTCTTAGAGAACCTTTACAAGATCATAAAATCCTTATTTCAAGAACAAAAGATAAAATAGAATATGAAACAAAGTTTATGTTTGTAGCTGCTCAAAATCCTTGTCCTTGCGGAAATCTTTTTAGTAAATCAAAAGAATGCAGATGCAATGATATAGAAATAAAAAGATATAAAAACAAACTATCCTCTCCACTTCTTGATAGAATAGATATTTATGTACAAATGGAAGAAATCAACTTAAATGATACTCCTACTATCTCTTCGAAACAGATGCAAGAGTTAGTAATAAAAGCTTTTATCATGCAAAAAG
>JALUNR010000207.1 GCA_027055005.1 Campylobacterales bacterium | reverse complement strand
ATTAGACCCATATACAAGTGGAGATGATTATAAAATATGGTATTATAATGGAACTGGTTGGAAAAGGTTATATTTAAAAGAAAATACTGGTTCATCTAATGATGTAAATATTTCAGCAGTATTTAGAGTTGATAATAATCCAGGAATTCAGTATGTAAGATGTGGGATTGACTATAATGAAAACGATAATACTGATGCTTGTGCAGATCAGGGTAATTATTATGATAATGATGATGTTGGGTTTGAAGTTGGAAATTTAACATTAATACCAACATCTTCTTCTGGAAAACCATTTTGGACAAATTCAACTCAGAATCAACAACATACTTTAAATGCAGGAACAACAGATTTATTTAATTTTTATCTTAATGCGTCAGGTGATGTTGGTGATAATATTTATCTTATTTCAAGGGCACTTCAATCTACAGATGATTCAATAATCTCACAGTCCCAAAATGTATTTATATCAATTGCCGATGGGCAAAATCCAAATGGTACTAAAATATCACCTGTAAATAATTTTAATACTTCAGGTAATGGAGTAGTTTTATTTAATGTAAGTCTAGAGGATAATACAGCTCTTGGAAGTGCAGAAATTTATGTTTGGGATTATGTTGGGAATTTAGTTTATGATATTAAAAATAATGTAGGGGGTCAAAAAAATACAACATTTTGGAATTTATCTTTTAGTAAATCAGATATATATACTTGGGATGTAAAGGTAGAAGATTCAGGTGGTAATACTGCTTGGGTAGATGGTGGTAATTATAATTTAAATGTATCTGTTCCTGAATTATATTTAAATTGGATAGATCCAATTTCAGATACATTTAAACAAAAAGATGTATTCTTTTCAATGAAGGCTGGATTTGAATGTAGAAATTATGATTGTGGTGATGTAAATATTTCTCTATTAGAACTTACAGGTTACAATACTAATCAAAATACTTGTCAAAATTATTGGGGTTTTGATTGTTCTACAGGTCCTGCAGAAAGTGGTGGGGATAATACTTTTGATACTTGTGATAGTGGAAAAGGAGGAGATGAGAGTGTTGAGAAAATGTGGTTGTCTCAAACATCTGCAATGCCAGGAGAAATACTAAATATAACATGTGAATTGGACCCATATACAAGTGGAGATGATTATAAAATATGGTATTATAATGGAACTGGCTGGAAAAGGTTGTATTTAAAAGAAAATACTGGTTCTTCAAATTTAGTAAATATTTCTGCAGAATTTCAAGTTGATAATTTTATTGGAACTCAATATGTAAGATGTGGGATTGACTATAATGCAAATGATAATACTGATGCTTGTGCAGATACTGGTAATTATTATGATAATGATGATATTGGTTTTAATGTTGTCACTCCAACAAAAGTTCCAACATCAACAAGTGCAAAACCATTTTATACTATAGATTCAAATCCTCAAGTAAAAAATTCAATAAATTCGGGAGATATATTTAATGTATTATTTAATGTAAATGCATCAGGCAATATAAATGATTCTCGTTTATTTAGATTCCAAGTAGATGGAATAACATATCCCTTTTTAAAAGGAGGGACTAATTTTTTAAATATTACAATAAAACCAATCACTCAGGTATCTTCTTGTGGTAATTT
>JALUNR010000206.1 GCA_027055005.1 Campylobacterales bacterium | reverse complement strand
CTTTGATACTTTTTGATAATATTTTCTATCTCATTACCACTTTTTTGAAGCTCAGCTCTATTATGATGAGCAAAAAAGTTTAAAAGATGAAGTAACCCTTGTGAACCATATCCAGGATTTTTTGGTATATATGTTCCAAAAAAAAGTGGCTTTCTATCTGGTGTTAAGATAATTGTCAAAGGCCAACCGCCACCTTTTTTGTTGAGGATTCTATAACCCAACTGATAAAAGTTATCTACATGAGGCATCTGCTCTTTATCTACTTTGATACTTACATAGTATTTATTTAAAATCTCTGCTACCTCTTTATCCTCAAAACTTTCCCTCTCCATAACATGACACCAGTGGCAAGTGCTGTATCCGATAGATAAAAAGATAAGTTTATTTTCTTTTTTAGCCTTTTTAAAAGCCTCATCTCCCCACTCATACCAATCCACCGGATTGTCTTTGTGTTGAAGTAGATATGGTGATAGTGAATTTTTTAAATGATTTGCCATAATTTTTCCCTCCCCAAGAAGTATGATTAAAACAAAAAGTAAATTTTTCATATTTTCCCCTTGGAGAAGAGTTTAGCTAATAAAGATTAATAAAACTTATATTTCAAACTCTGAAAACCTTTATATCTAAGCCTTTTATTACTTTATAATGCTTATCATTTGCAGTATGTAGAGTAAGTCCAAAATTTGTAGCAGTAGCACCTATAAGAGCATCAGCCAACTGCATAGAGTGGCTTAAAAAATACTCTTCAACATAAAAAAGAGCCTTTGCAGAGATCTCTTCACTTATATAAAGAGTTTTTACATTCCAACTTTTTAAAGTATTTTGTAATATTTTTAGTTCATTTTTATTTCTCATCCCTTGGACTAACTCCATATAAGTTACTGATGAGATATTAAATCCATTTAAACTATGTATCAAATCATAAGCTTTTTGATTTCCTCTAAGATACCATATCAAAACATCAGTATCAACCAAATCTTTATATATCAAACTCTCGCCCTCTTCTAAGCTCTCTTACATAGCTTTCCACATCTTTTTCTCTGTCTTTCCATAAGCCAAAAAGTTTATCATCTTTTTTATCATTTGAACTATTTTCATCATAGGGAATAAGCTTTGCTTTTGGTTTGTTTCTATAAGTTATGATAACACTCTCTTTTTTACTCAGCACATCAAAAAGCATTGATATATTAAATCTTAAATCTTTTGCAGTTACTGTCATGATATATCCTTGAAGTTTATACTTCAATTATATACTTTAGAAGATTAAAAGGAGATGAGATAGCCTAAACTATCTCTATCGACTCTATCTTATCCCCTTGTCTGATACTATCAAGCACTTCAAAGCTTTTTTCATCATCATCTTTTATCCCACCAAAAACAGTGTGAACACCATCAAGATGAGGACACTCTACAAAACAGATAAAAAACTGGCTTCCACCTGTATCTCTTCCTGCATGAGCCATAGACAAAGCTCCTCTTTTGTGAACTGAGGTATTTTTATCACACTCACATTTTATACTCCAGTCTGGTCCACCAGTTCCAGTTCCGTGTGGACAACCACCTTGAGCCATAAATCCTGGAATTACTCTGTGAAAATTTAACCCATCATAAAATCCACTCTTAGCCAA
>JALUNR010000205.1 GCA_027055005.1 Campylobacterales bacterium | reverse complement strand
ATTTTAGGACAAATATTTTCTCTAAAAGATAGGATTGCTCAAAAAATAAATTTTATGAGCAATGAATTACAGAAAAAGCAGAGTGAAGTATATAGAGAATTGACAATTTCTGAAAACTTTTTAAAGGCAGCAAAAGCATTTGAGATGCAAAAGCAAGCTATTTTAGCACAAAAAACTGCTCAACTAACACAAGCTTTACAACAAGAAGCTGCTGCATTAGCAAGTGGTAATCCAGTGGCTATTGCTACTGCTACTGCTTTTGTATCAAAAGCAACTTATGAAGAGATGATTGCTAAACAAGAATATAAAAAAGCAAGAGAAAATCGTATTAACATGCAACGAAGAGTTGATATCGTTAAAAAAGCAAAAAACCAGATTGATTTGCTGTATGAACAAACAAAAATGCAACTAGATAGTTTAAAAACGAATTTAGAGAGAATAATACAAGTGCTGCACACTAGGCTATCAAAGGCTAGTATGTTACAAAAAGATTATATACTTCAAGATATAAATAGAATACAAAAAAAGAAGTAATATATAAAAATATTCCTCAAAGTGGAGGTGTTTGGAGTGGAGAACCAGGTAATTCGAAATGGATGCCAAATCGAGATGAAATTCCAAAACAACCGTATGGCAATGAAAAAACTTGGGGAGAGATACTTGATGAAAATGGTATAGATGGCATAGAATTTAAAGATGGTGAGCCAGATTTTACTCCAGTTTCTAAAGGTAATGTGGAGATTGAAGACTTTACAATAAACAGGGATGATAATTTTTATCAAGCGGATAAAAAGTTAGCGGAACAGTGGAGTAGTGAGAATAAAGATGGAAAAAGTGATTGGACTATTTCAGATGTTCGTAAATATAGAAAAGATAAAAAATTAACTTGGCATGAAAGAAGTGATATGAAAAATATGGATTTGGTCCCACAAGAAGTTCATGGAAATATTCCACATTCAGGTGGTATTTCAAAGAAAAAAAAGTTGGAATTGGAGCAAGAAGATGACTGATAAAGTTTTTGGTAAATTAGAGCATAAATATAATTTTTATAAATATGAAAATGTCAATTTTTTTGGTAACAATTATAAAGTTAAAATTGTTGCAGAAAATGATGAGACAGATACTATATTGCCTATTCAGCAAAATAACTATACTGCCTATAAACAATATATACAAGAAAATCAAGCCAAGATTATTGATTTAATAAAACAATATTTTTTAGATGTATATAATACAAAAATAAATATCGACAAAGAGATTAAACCTAGAACTATCTATTTTGCAAGAGATGGAAGTTGGGGTATTTTGTTTGATACTCCAATAGATGAAGAGAATGGTTTTTCTATTTTTATTAAAGACGGAAAACTAAACATAGGTACCCAAGATATGTTTATATAAAAGGAAATGATAAATGGAAAAGTTTGAAGATATTCAAAACAGTTTTAACAATATAAGAAATCATTTTATAGAAAATGTTAAAGACCGAGTTGGAGCTTCAATAAACAGAAAACAATTCGAATCTATAGAACAAACAATTTATAAGATGAAAATAACTGAAGAGAAAGTTAATATTGAAGTTATAAATATTAATAAAATGCTTTTAGAGGCAAGAGCGATACTACCTAGGATTT
>JALUNR010000204.1 GCA_027055005.1 Campylobacterales bacterium | reverse complement strand
TCATTGTGTGATCGCAAATCATCATGATGATGAAATGCGACCAAAAAAGTAGCAACAATAAAAATAATGCTGATATATTTTTTTATATACATATGGTGGATTGTAGCTTTTAAAAATTATAATTTACAAAAAACCTTGTATTTTTATATTTTTCTCCATTTATATTATCATCTACATCGGTATATATCAAATCAAAGCTAAGATTATCAGACTTTTGGTAGCTTAGTACATAGTCTTTATCATCTGCTTTGTTACCATCTTTTGCTTTTAGCTTTGAGTTATGAAAAGAAAAAGATACTCCATCAACTCCAACATTTCCTAAATCATAATCAAACCCATAAAAATCAACCTTTCCATCAGCCCCAGCTTCAGCTAAAGTCAGATGCTCACAACTTGTAAAAAATGGTCCTCCTCCAAAGCCGTTAGATGCTGAGTGGTCTTTTGATTTGTTATAAGCATAAGTTAGCCCTAACCCATACTTATCAAAGTTTACACCTATGCTATATCCTAAAATCTTAGCAGTTTTTTCGCCTTTGTATTTTTGATTAGCTCCTTGTAAACCTATCTCAAATCCAAAAGAGTTATATTTGCCATCATAAATAGCTTCACCATAACTAATAGAGCTAATATCTCCAGCTACCTTATCGTCCAAATCATAATAATAAGCAGATAATCCAAGACTTTTTACTCCCTCATAGATAACCCCTGCCATTTTTACTGGGTCATCATTTTGCAGTTTTGTAAAGCTACTTGGTTTTGGAGCATCAACTCCACTCCATCTTCTAACACTCCCCAAAAGTAGGGTAGTATTTGGCAAGTCTGTATTTGTCAAAATACCTGCCTCAAAAGTGTTTGGTATCATCCCTATATCATCTGTATCAGCAAATGGAGTATCTAACTCTTGTCTTCCGATTTTTAAAGTAGTATTTTTGTATCTTCCAAAAAGATAAGCTTCCCCTAAAATAGAGTATGAATCTCCATTTTCATCAAAAAAAGGTATTCCCTCACTTTCATGATTGTTAAGTCTGTTAGAAGTATAGAAACTCAGTTTTACACCTATCCCATTTGCTTTAAAGTCATCATTAAAGATACTTAACTTTCCACCAATAGAGTCTTGTTTATAACTCTTATCATTATTAATATCGTGATTTTGGTAACCTAGTCTGATATATCCATCTGTTTTAAAACTTGGCATCTCATAAGCACTTAAAATACTTACTAAAACTAAACTCAAACCTAAACTTTTGCTCAACTCTTATCTCCCACTTTTTCTATCTCTATCTTTTCCATTTCACCAGCTCTAAGAGCAACTAAAGAGTTTCCTACTTGAAGTTCTACATTTCTTTTTCCAAGAGAAAAGTTTTTTACTTCAAATTCTACTCCGTTGTATAGTCCAAAAGATTTCATACGATGTTTTAAACTTTTTCCTGCATGAATGTTTTTTATTTTTCCTTTATCTCCAACTTTTAAATGATATATTTTATACACCTAAAACTCCTTTGGCGATATGATAAGAAGCAAAGCTTAAAAACCAAGCAGTAGATGTGGTAAAAATAAATAGATAAACCAAATACTTCCATCCTCCAGCCTCTCTAGCAAAAACTGCACTCGCCGCAAAACAAGGAAGATATATCATGACAAAGACTATAAAAGCAACTGCACTAGGAATTGGGATATTTTTCTTGATTTGACTTCTTAAATCACTATTTTGCTCATCAACTTCTCCTACTGAGTATAAAACTCCAAGAGTTGAAACAACAACCTCTTTAGCTGCAAGTCCAGCTTCAAGAGCTACTGCCATCTTCCAATCCATCCCGAGTGGCTGAAAAAATGGTGCTGTTATCTTTCCTGTTTGTCCTAGATAACTGTTTTCTAAATCACTTCCTTTTGGGTAGTTTGAAGCAAACCAAACAAGCATAGACGCAGCTAATATAAAAGTTCCTGCCTTTTTAAGATATGATTTTGCTTGTCCATAAACTGTGTGATAGATGAGTTTAAAAGATGGCAATCTATACTTTGGCATCTCCATAACAAAAGGTTCATCTTCACCTTTAAAAACAAAGATATTTAAAACTTTAGCTGAGATTAACCCCAAAATAGCCCCTGCAAGATATATCAAAAAGAGCATATTTCCTGCTACACTTTGAGCAAAAAATGCTCCAGTAAAAAGTACATATATAGGAAGTCTTGCTCCACAACTCATAAATCCTATGATAAAAAGAGTCAAGAGCTTATCTTTTTCATTTTTCAAAGTCCTTGCAGCCATATAAGCTGGAACAGAGCATCCAAAACCAGTTACAAGTGGGATAAAACTCTTTCCATGAAGTCCAAACTTGTGAAAAAAACCATCTAACAAAAATGCAACTCTACTCATATATCCAGTTGTTTCAAGGAGTGCTATACCAAGAAATAGTATGATGATATTTGGTAAAAACATAGCTACTGCACCAACTCCAGCTATCATACCATCAGCTACCAAATCTCCCATCGCACCTTGACCAAATATTTCTCTTGAAAATTCAGCAAGTTTTCCAAAAAAAGCATCTATCCAATCCATAGGAACAGCACCTAAAGTAAAAGTAAGCTGAAAAAGTCCCCACATCAAAAACAAAAAGATAGGAATACCAAAGTATTTGTTTAAAAGTATATCATCTATTTTTTCAGTTAGAGTTTTACTCTCTTTTTTTTCTACTTTTGTAACTTCCAGTGATGCACCTCTAGCAAATGCTATCCTCTCATCATCAAAAATATCTTCCAAGTCTTTTGTTTGATAATGTATATATATATGTTGAAGTGCCTCTTGCAATACAGGCTCAATCTCTATCCATAATGGTTGATGTCTGATAATGTCAAATATCTCTTTATCCTCTTGAAGAAGCTTGATAGCTATGTTTCTAAGTGGAATGTTACAACTGGGAACTTTACAGTCAAACTTTTTTACCTTTAAAAGAGATACTAAGTTGTCTATCTCTTCTTCTATAACATCAGAGTAAACTATCTTACCCTCAGTATAAGGTTTTTTATAAACTTTGACTATCTCCTCTTTTAACTCTTCTATCCCAATTTCTTCTTTTGCACTTGTTTTTACAACAGGAACTCCAAGGATAGTGGATAACTGTTTTGCATCTATCTCTATACCTTCTTTTTTAGCTTCATCACTCATGTTAAGCACTACTATCATCTTTTTACCAAGTTCGAGTAGCTCAGCTGTTAAAAGTAGGTTTCTCTCCAAATTTGTACTATCCACAACATTTACTATCAAATCAAACTCATCATGAAGTAAAAAGTTTTTTGATACTTTCTCCTCGATCGTATAGTTGTTAAGCGAGTAAGCTCCTGGGAGATCAACAATATGTATCTCATAATCACTACAACTTTTCTCGTCGCAGTAGTTAAACTCTACTTCAGTTTTATCTACTGTAACGCCACTAAAGTTACCAACTTTCAAGTGAGCATCACTGATAGCATTTATTAGCATAGATTTACCAACATTTGGTTGTCCAGCTAATACTGCTGTTATTTTTTGCATTTAAATATCCTTATATTATTCATTAGATTAAAATGAAAATCATTTTCAAGTAATGAGAATTTTAGTTTGTTTTTACTTAAACTTTACTACAAAAACAATAAAAATATTTAAAATTAGCAGAGATTAATTAAGGCACTTATTTTGGAGTGTGGAAAATCGAACCCCAGTCCAAAGATTTTATATTAGACTGCAAATGCCATTATAACGGTATTTATAAGCTATTTAAATTTTTAAAAAAAACAGATGTCAGTAGATAATGGGCATTTTTTACTGATAATTTCACCGACAGTTTTTGGATTATAATAAAGTTTCTAGTACTCTTTTTTTAACCTTTGTTTTTCTCTTTTTCTATTGTAGTTTTTTTTGGATGGTACTACTCTTGTAACTGGATTAAATCCCCAAGTAACTCTATGTTTGATAGTGCTTTTTTTTAATTTCATAAAAAATTCCTTATTTGATTTTTTTGATTTTGACATATAAACTAGTCATATAATGTCTTTTTAAAACTTGTTTTTTGGATTTCCTATTAAAACTTTAGTTTTTATAACTCCTTCTTTTATCTCTCTTTTATAGTGATAACCATCATCACAAAGTTCTATTATCTCTTTATCGGCAAGTAATTGTTTTGCATAGATATTTGGTATTAGATAGTTAGAAGCACCATTTTTCATAAAAAATTTTTCAGCCCCTTCACTAACTTCCATCCAAGAAAATCTAAAAATATTTCTACAAAACATAGTTAGCATTGATTTTACACAGTTAGAGATTTTTCTATCTATATGTTTAGAGATTCCAAGTGCAACCATCTTTAAACCTCTTTTAACTTTGTATATGATAGCCCCTACTACTTTGTTATCAAAAAATATCAAATCCCATCTGCCAGTACTTTCTACTAAATCATTTATATTTTTAAACAAAAGTCCACCTTTTACATCTCTGTAAGACTCTTTTAACAAACTATATACTTCTCCAGCAAATAAAACTTTTTCATAGTTATCAACTTTTTCAAAGATGATTTGCTCTTTTATATACTCTGTTAAAAAAGTATTTTTCATAACTTTTATCCTTAATCAAAAAGTGAACTTATGCCAACTGCACCAAGTATGCCACCAGCTATACCACCAACAACTGCACCTACTGGACCACCAAATGCTCCTAAAGCTGCACCAGCTTCTGCACCTGCCCATGCACCAGCAGAAGTTGCTGTGTTTTTTATAGTGTTGTAAGCAACTTCTTCGCCATCTATTTCACCATTTGCACATTTATATAAATCTTTACAAACTTCAACTGCAGTTGTAGCTACTATAACAGGTGCTGCACTTCCTAATACTCTCTTAGTTACTTCTGAACTAGCTTTTTCTGCCATATATATAGATCCTGTTTTTGCTGCACTTCCTGCTGCATTTTTTACTGCACTATCCACAACACTTATAGTCAAATCTTTTGTAGTCTCCACTAAAGCCTCCTTACAATCTTTTTTATTATTAAATACATCACATATATTTGATACTGCACTAACTCCACCCCCAAATATAGCTCCACACTTAGCTCCATCTATTGCTCCAGATATTGCACTATTTTTAACTCCATCAAGCAAATCAGGCATTAAGTCAGTTGTATCTACTTTACCTTTGTTTGCTTTTTTAGTTATCTCTTTAGTCTGTTTCAGTGTTTTTGGTTTTGAAGTTACACCATCTTTTTTTATAGCATCGTCAGCATTATTTTTGACATTTCTATGTTCTTTTGAAACTTTTGGTCTAGTTGTTTTGTTTTTTAACTCTTTTCTTCTAGCTATCTTTTTTATCTTTTTTATTTGATCTTTAGGTCCTACAAGTTGTTTATCTTTATAACCTCTCATAGCATTTTCTGTTTGTTCAGCATTGTTGTAGTGTTTTATCTCACCTTCAGCAACTGTTTTACCATTTTTGATGATTTTATAATCACCATGATTACCATTTTTTTCTCTTACTGCTTTTAGTGGACTTCTTTTTATAGCACTGTCGATGTTAAAAGATCCAACATGTACACTTTCAGCTACAAATCCATTTTGTGATGCTAAAGAGTTGTTTTTATATCTTTTCGCTTGTTCTAAAATATCTTTTTTAGCATCATTTATAGCACTATCCAAGTTATTAGAAAATCTATTTAGATTACTTATATTTGCACCATTTACAACATCTTTTAACATGAAAACTCCTATAAATTTTTTTGTTTTATAGGAGAAGTATATATATCTAAGTGGACATATAAAGTCTAGTTAGAATGATTTTTTATAGTTTTTTCAAGTTTTTTAAGATAAGTATCTTTTAAAGAAGTAGGTTCTAGTATAACAAGGTCAGGAAGCCATCTTTGGATAAAAGGAAGTATCTCTAACTCTTGAGTGTAGTTTAGACTAAAAAGTATGCTTCCATCTTCTAACTCTTCTATGAACTTTTGTGATGGATAAAATTTTTTCATATCTTTTTTGAAGTATTTTGCGATCTGAGGAGTTGCTTTGATAAGAGCTTTTTTTGAATCTTTATCAAAAATAGTCATAGAGTTTTGGAGATTGTTTTTTATAAAGTCAAGATACTTGGTAACAGAGTTTTTTTGAAAAGAGATTTTATCACTATACTCTACCTTTTTTATAAAACTTATCCTGCCAAATCTAAGTTTTTCTTCATCATCTACAAAAGCTATATACCAGTTACCATCCATAAAGATAAGTTTTAGACATTTTGCATTTTTTATAACTTTATCGTAAAAGACTATCTTTCTATACTCTCTATTTTCAACAGCACTTTTTAGGTTTTTAAAAGTATCTCTTTGCTCAATCGTAGATATATCTTCAAACGGAGAGTTCTTAAAAAGAAAGATATTTTTGTTTTCATTTGTATAGTTTTCCATAGCTTTGAAAATCTCAGGATCCATTTCACCTGCCATTTGAAAAAACCAGCCTATCTCATCACTCTGTTTTAATTTTTCAGTAAAAAGATCTGTTGGCTTTATCATCTTATATGCAGTTTTCCTATCTATCTTTTTATCTAAAACTACTATATTATCATAAAGTATCACCAAATCATCAAGCAATCTTCCTATCTGCTTTGTAGAGAGATTTAAACTTTCACTAAGTCTTTCATCATAGGCAGTTAGAGTTCTATCGGGTGAATTTTTAAAAATATCTATTATAGTTTGATACTTTTTTAAAACTGTTAATCCATCTGCCATCTAATACCTCCTAAACATAACATGCTCAAACACAGAACTCTTTTCTACTTTACCATCTATAACTTTTTCCTCAACAAATCTTTTGGTTGTAGAATAAACTGGTATAAAACCTCTTTGTTTTGAAAAA
>JALUNR010000203.1 GCA_027055005.1 Campylobacterales bacterium | reverse complement strand
AAGATATCATCTGGATCATCTTTGCTTGCATGGATATATTGATATGATGTTAGGGAGTCCACCCTTGTTATGTATTTTGTTTTCCAAAGTTTGTCGGTTATCCTTTTGATTGAGCTTATAGCTTTTTTGTTGAAGATGCCATTTTTATCTTTGAAGACTATGATAACACTATCATCATTTCCAAAAGTTTGACGAAACTTATCGTAGTTTGTTAGGATTTTAGAATCTTTTGCAAACCAAATCCTATAACTCCCCTCAAAGCTCAGGTGTTTTAGACTAACTCCTAAAGAAAATATCATGATAGGAACTAAAATCGCTATCCACCACTTAAATCTATCCAAAAAATCTATATACTTTTTCATTAAAAATAGTACCCCACACTTGCTCTTAGTTGTTTTACCTCATCTTTGATATATCTTATATTTAACATATATTTATCAAAAATTCTCTTTTTTACCTCTAGTGAATATGAGTTTTTATCGCTATCAAAATCCCTTATAACTCCACCAACTATCTCACTACTTGCAGTGTCGTTGAAACTAAGTCTAGCTCCTATGAAAAGGTCGTTTTGAAAGATGATTTTTCTGTTTATATTGCTTTTGTAGTATTCACTCAAAACTCCCAAATCTTTCTTACCCCAAACAGAGTAAAAAGTCTTTTCAACTCCCAAGCCATACTCATAATAATCTTTTATAGCCCCATAGTTTTTCACATCTGTATAGGAAAACTCTGCTTTATAGATGGTATCGCCTTTTACTAAGGTTTGATAGGTAAGAAACTTATTTGCTAAGTATAGATAGCTTTTAAGCTCCCCTTTATCAAAGATAGTATCTCTAAAACTATCATATCCACTCATCAAAATATAAGCAAAATCCCTATCTCCCTCACTTCCACTATACTTTAAAAAGATAGTTGGATGGTATCTGCTTTTTTCACTTTTAAAATACTTTGTATATCCTATTTTTGAGTAGTCTTGATACTCCTCTTTTAGTTTTGCTATGAGTGAGAGTTCATCATCATCTATATACTTAGTAACTGAGACATTCCAACTACCTAGCTTTTTATCTTCATCAGTCAAATCATCAAGTATGTCTTTAGTATTAAAAACATCAGTTAAATTATGAAGTTCCAAACTTCCCCAAAATTTTATACTTTTACCAAAGCTAAAATCATAATCCCTCTTTGAGAAAGTATAGTTTAACTCTTGTAAATCAACATATCTTCTTTTGGTATCTTTGCTATCTCTTATAGCTTTTAAACTTATAGTTAAACCCTTTTGTTTTAGCTCTAAATCTCCCCTTATAGCAGATGAAGTATGTGAAGGAGAGTAAAACTTAGTAGCTTCATAAGAGATATTTCCTCTACTCTCCCAAGAAAAAAGTGATAGACTAAAAATAGTTAAAAGAGCTATTTTTTTCATTTTTTTAGTACCCTTTTTGTAAAGTCTTTATCACTCAAACCAACTTTTACTTTATCATCTTTCCACTCCAAAATAGTCTTTTTACCTGTTTGATGATTTGTCATGACAATCTTTCCAACTCTCCAAACTCCACTTAACTTTTTATATCCACTAAAAACAGCAGTTTTTAAAAGCTCACTCTTTCTATCATAATAATCCACCTTTTGCACCAAAAAGTTTTGCTTATTAACCAAAGTTACCTCTTTTGTATATCCACTATTTTGATAGTTTGGTATCCTAACTCCTTTATAGCAAACTTTTCCATTAAAATTCTCTTCACTAAGACCACTTGGATAGCTAAACTTTTTATAGTTTGGATTTGCTATATCTTCATAACTAAACTCACTTCCCATAAATGAGCCTGATTTGTTTGAACTTGCTATCCTTTTTACTCTTTTTAGTGCTGGTAAGTAAAGCCACTGGTCATCATCTCCACCTATATGCTCATAAGTTAAAAGTTTAGTTCCCTTTACATCTGCTGGAGATATAAACTCTATGAGGGATTTATCCCCTCCACTTTTTTCTAAAGTTTTTCCTTTCATCTCTCTTATAGTTTGCTCTCCTGTTTGATTGATAAGAGTCATAACAAGAGTAGAACTACTACTTTGAAATCCACTTGTAACATCATCACTTTTCTTTGCTACCTCTTCATTTGTTATGGCAAATAGACTAACTGTTACTAATGCTAAACTTAAAATCTTTTTCATGACATATCTCCTATAAATTGTTTTAGTTCTTGTATGTATTTTTTAAACTCTTCTTTTCCCTTGTCGGTAACTTTGAGCACTGTTTTTGGTTTTTTACCTTCAAAAAACTTTTCCACTTCTACAAACTCCTCACTTTCTAACTTTTTTATATGACTTGCTAAGTTTCCATCAGTCAAATTTAACTCCTCTTTTATAGCTTTAAAAGGTAACTCTCCCTCTCTAATCAAAAGAGCCATTAGATTTGACCTTATTGGTTGATGTAAAGTTGGATTAAACACTTTTTTGCTCTTTGCTTAATGTCAAACCAAGATAGATACAACCTCCACTTATAAATAAAACTGCTAAATATTTGCTTATATCTTTTGTATCTATCCCATAAAGTGTTGCTAAAAAGAGTATGAAAGCAACTATGATATTTATGATACCTATGTTAGAAAATTTTGAAAGATTTGTTGCAAATCCAACCATGTATTTGTTAAGTCCTAAGATAAAAATCCAAACTATATAGCTATAAGAGTTTAGAGAGTTTGAAATAAGAAGATATGTTATCAAAACTCCAAAAACTGTATTAAATCCATATATGGACTCTATAAACTTTTGAGTCTTTGTTAAAGAGGATAGATCATACTTTTTATTTTCTAGTTTCATGAAGTAAAACTCAACAATAGACCCTAGTACAATAAATCCTAATATATATCCTGCACTAAGAAGAAGATTTATTTTTGCTACCTTTTCATAAGTTAAAAATAAAATAGCTGAAATTATACCCCAAAGTATGAGAATGTTGTAGTTATATGGCAAAAACTTCTCTTTATCTACTAGAGTTGAGTGGATTTGGTTTAGTTGGGTTAGGGCTTCTTCTTTTTCGCTCATTTAATTTCCTTTAAAAAGTACTTTGTATTTCAAAGTATATGAGAAGTTAGCTTTAGTTTAACTTAAATATAATTATCTATTCCACTAAAACCATTTCCACCTCATCATCTCTAACATAGCAAACATATCCATCAACATTTTTGTTAAATATAGCCTTAAGTGCCTTTTTATAGTGTTTTACTTGGTTAAGGTGGCTTTTTTGAATATGTGAGCTTGTTTTGTAATCTATGACTGTTAGGCTATTTTCATTTTCAACTACTAAATCAAGTTGTTTTATCTCTTGGTTTAAAGTTAGAGGAAGTTCTTTGTATTTTTTACCTTTTATTTTTTCTTGAAAGTTTTTGTTAATTAGAAGGTTTTTTACTCTTTGTTTTATATTTTTTAAATCCTCATTATCTAATTTTTGTGAAAATCTATTTTTCATACTCCAAAAGCTACTTTCTAACTCTCTTAAATTAAACTCATTTAGATTTTCTAACATAAAGTGAAGAGCTAATCCAAAGTTTATCGCTTTTATATCTTTATCACTATTTTGCTCTTTTTTTACTTTTTCTTGTAAATCTATTTGGATTGGTATATACTCAAAACTTTTTACTTCTTCTATCTCTTTTTTTTGCCTACTTGGTTCTACTTTTCCATAAGAAGTTGGAGTAAGCCCAAGAATAGATAGTGAACTTTTGTTTTCTTTTTGGCAAATGATTAGGGATTTTTCAGCTCTTGTTAGGGCTACATAAAGGGTATTTAGCTCATCATCTCTTTGTAAAAGTTTGTCAGCTTCAATTGCTTGAGAATAATCATCGTCTAAAAACTCTCTATTTTTTGACTTTATAAACATATCTTTTAGGATAATATCATCATAATAAAAGAGCATATTATCCCTATTTGGACTTTTTACTGAAAGTCTATCGGCTACTATAACATGTGTAAACTCTAAGCCCTTTGATTTGTGAATAGTCAAAAGTTTTATACCCTCTTCTTTTTGTTTTGGAGAAGTTGCATCTATATTTATTGAGTTAAAAATAAACTCATCTATATCTTTATATGTAGATGCAAGTTCTATCAACTTAATAATATCTTCATCTTTATCAAATAATTTAAAATAATTAACTATATCTTTTATAAGATATGGCAAAGGTTTTTGTATCTTAAAATATACTAAGTCTATATTTGCATCGAGGTCTCGGTTTGTTAAACTAAGAAAATTTGCTAAGTAAAAATCTTCTTTAAAATATAAATATTTCAAAAACTCCATAACTTTTTTTACTGAACTTGAATTTAATAATAGTTTTGTTGTTGTAGTTGTTGTTTTTATATTTGGATATACTTCCTTTATCGCTTCTTCTATTTCAAAAGTATCTTTATTTGCAAATGTAAGTATAGCTATATCATCAGCCTTTACACCATTATCAAGCAAAAAACCTACTTTTTCTACCACTAGTTTTAGAAGTTCATCATTTTTACAAACTTCTATATATCCTTTATCTTCACTTGCATTTGGAATTTGATCAAAATAACCTTTTATTTTATCCCTAAACACTTTATTTACAAACTCTACAACTTTTTTATAACTTCTGTAGTTTTTGTTTAAAAGCTCTTTTTTTACATCAAATTTTTTTTGGACATAAGAAAAAAGCTCTTTTACTCCTCCACGAAATCTATAAATAGACTGTTTTGTATCCCCTACATAGAAAAAACTTCTATTTTGTTTTACTCCACAACCTTCTACTACTTCTTCTATAAGTGGTTCTAAGATTTTATACTGAGAGATACTAGTATCTTGAAACTCATCAATAAGAATATGATCTATTTTTGAATCCAGCCTAAAATATAAAAAGGAGTTATCTATCTTTTTAGAAACTAGTAGTTCATACACAAAATTTGTTATATCGTTAAATTCTAAAGTATTTGTCTTTAAATTCAACTCTTCTTTTACCCTTTTATAAATATCAAAAATTTTCAAATAATTTTGCTTATAGTAAGCTTCTTTCGCTCTTAAATACTCTCTTAATAAATGTTTTAAAGACAAAAAAAGCTCATCTGATCTGTTGGTATAACACTTTCTAAAGTATCTATATTCATTTAAAGACTCTTTTGTTATCCATGTTGTTTCTAAAATTTGCTCTATATTATCTATATCAAAAGCTCTTTGTCCAGACATGGAAAGTGAATCACAAGATAAAAATAATTCTTTTAAAAGAGTGAAGTTTTTCCAAGTCTCTTTTTTTATATTTTCTATATTATAAGAAGCTATTTTGATATTTGGTACATCATTTCTTTTTTGATTTAGAGTATCCAAAAAGGAAAATATCTCTTGGACTCTTTTTTGCTCATATACACTAAATTCCAGAAGATTACTATATAAACCTTCTTTTTTTATTTGGCTTAAAAATAGTTTTAAAAACTCATGCTCATCAACTCCCTCTTTTAATGTAAAATCAGGCATTAAAGATAGATATAGAGAAAAACTTCTTAAAATTTGTGCATTAAACTTATCTATGGTAGAAATATTTATTGATGAACTTAAAAACTCATAATATAGACTTTTTTGTCTTTTTAAAATTTCATCTTTTGAGAGATTTGTAAGCTTTGATATTTCAGCAAGTTCTATGTTTTTTTTATCCAAATCTTTTAAAAGTTTTACTATCCTTTCTCGCATCTCAGTAGAGGCTTTGTTTGTAAATGTTAATGTTAATATAGATGAAGGCTTTGCACCTAAATATAGAAGACTTACATACCTAATACTTAAAGCAAAAGTTTTTCCACTTCCAGCACTAGCTTCCAAAGATAGGTTATACTCAAACATCACTTATCTCTCCCACATATCATAATATAAGGACAAAATTTACAATTATTCTTATCTTCGGTTAGGCAAAAATCTATCTCTTTTAAACTTTTTAACTCATCTAAAGTATTGTCTAAAAGTTCAAGCTTTTCATCAAAAAACTTTTCTTCTACTATTTTTGAAGATGTTAATTCATAAAAAGCACAGTTAGCAGTATTTTTTATAGTTGAACTTAGGTGATAGTAAAATTGTAGTTGAAAATCTTTTACCCTACCCTCCTTTATCTCTTTTTGTATAGTTTTTGGAATCTTTCCAGTTTTATAATCAAGTACATATAGTCTTTGATCTTTTATATCAACTCGATCTATCTTACCAGTTAAGTTTAGACCTCTATATCTTGTTTTTATCTGCTTTTCAATAGCAAATACCTTATATCCCTCTTCAAACCTATTAACTTCAACTTCACAAAAGCTATGAAACCTTTTAAGCCATAAATCTATATGAAATTTTAAAACTATGTTATTTGATACTTTTTTATATAACTTTTCTTGAAGACTTAAAAGAAGTTCATCTTTATTGAAAAAGTTTGGCTTTTGAGAGTAAACTTCAAACAAAGCTTCGTGAACTAAATCACCTATATCTTTTGGTGTTATCTCATCACTTGGAATATTTGCTTCATATATCTTTTTTATATAGCGATAATAATACTTTCTTTTACACTCCAAAAAAGTTTTAAGCCTACTTGATGATAGCTCCACTTTTGTAAAATCATAAGGTAAAATTATCTCTTTTTGATTCTGTAAACTTTGTGGCTGTGATAAAAAGAGTAAGTTTAAGTATAGTTTTTTATCAAATTGCTCTTCTTGATAAGAGATATCTAACTCATCTAAAAATCTTGATTTTAGATTTTGTTCATCATCAACATAACTAAGGGATACTTCTTTTGCTTGATAGATAATATTTTTATAGAGATTTTTTTGCAAATCTTCTATTTTTCTGATAGTTGGAAGTCCTACTTTCTCTCTGATATAAGAAGAAATAAACATATCTTTTTTAATTCTTTTAGGTACTATATCTTCATTAAAGTTTGGTATAATGATAGCTTCAAAATGAATTCCTTTAGTTTCATTAATTTCCAAAATATTAATTTTTCCTCCATTTATATCATCTAAACTTCTTTGAGATAACCTATTTAAAAATAGATGTAGTTTTTTTAAAAAAGAATACTCTTTTAAATGAGGAAGAAGTTTTAAAAAAAGATATTTTTCTTCTTCATAAACTTTATCTATATCATTTTCTATATATTTTTCAAAAGATGCAAAAAAATCATCTTCAACTTTAAATTCATCTTGCATATATCTTTTATATCTATATATATTTTCTTGAGTTTTTTCACTAAGATATAAATAAATAGCATCTAACTTTTTATAAAGAAAAGAGATTGAGTATGGATATCCAAAAGACAATTTAAAATTGTTTTCATAATCAAAGTTTTTTATCTCATACCCAAAAGATTTTTCTGGTAAAACTATGGCTATATTTTCAGCTTTTATACCTTTTTTTAAGTACTCATACACTTTTTGTTTTATAAAGGAGATTTGCATAAGTGATTGAGTAAAGGATTCTACTTTTATGCTTTGGTTTGATTTTTCTTTTGTCTTTGTTACTACTTCTAACTCTACTATTTTAGAAATCTTTTCAAAAAGTTTTTTTTCATACTTTGTTTGATAATCATCAAGATAAAGATATATTTTGTCAAAACTTTTTATATAATTTTCATTTAATTCAAAAAGAGATGGTAAAAGCATTTTATCTACATATCCATAAGAATCTAAAAGAGAGATATAGTTTTGCTGAACCTTCTTTAAAACCTCTATATGCTCACTATACTCTAAGTATGTATTAAATTCTTTTAACTTTTGTATATCTATATATTCATTTGCTAACTCATCCAAAAAAGAAAATATGAATTTAGAATTTTTTAAAAATGACAAAAACTCTATTGGTATTTGAAGTTTTTTAAATTCATCAAATCTACAAGCATATTGAAGTAAGATTACTCTTGTATCATCATCTATAAAGACTCTATCTTTTAAAAGAACTGCCTTTTGTTCAAAATCTCCTATGCTCATAAATTTGGGTAAAATCTGGTTTTGTTTTTTTAACTCTTCAAGGGCAACTCTTATCGCTCTTGAAGTTGAGTAAAGATGTAAAGTTTTACTTAGTTGCATTTACATCAGTTTTAGTAAAAGAAGTTTTATCTCCTACACTAACTTTTGAAAGTATTTGCCATCTTCCAATTTTATCTATATTAAATGGCGAGAATGTATAAACACCATTTTTTTGAGATATAACCTTTAAGTTTCTATCTTGTTTATTTGTAAATGGTCTTGTTATTTTAACCATTATTTTAGCACTTTTCACTGGATTATTTGATTTATCTGTAACTGTTATAATTAAAGTATTATTCCCAATATTTAATTTTTTTAAATTTTTAGATATATTATAATTTTTATCAAAAGCTATTTGAGACTCCTGAATTTTATTATAGTTTAATTCTACATCTTGATATTTCCCAAAATAAAACTCATCCATAACAACAGGGTTATCATTTGCCTTTTTTAATGTCCAAATACCCATACCAACAACCGCCATAATAGCTAAAAATATACCTATTGGCCAATGAAGTGCTTTGTTTTTTTTCTCGCTCACTTTAAGCCTTTCTTTTAAATTTCATATATAAGAACTTTAATATCACTAATAATATCATACCATAAAAAAAGATTCTGATAATATCTGTCATAATATGACTACCATTTCCTATGGAAGATTTTAGCTTTACCCCATAAGAGGAAGCCAACATATCAACTAAATCTCCATAACCATTTAAAAAAGCAGCACTTGTTGGATCTACTTTTGATTTATGTACTGAAATAATTCTAGTAAAAGTACCAGTAAATGGGCTAAATAAAGAATCCTTATCAAACTTCTTATTTAGATCTGGTGAATTAAACATTTGATTTAAACCTATTGCTTTTCTATCTTGATAAGTTTTTGAAAAAATCCATAATACAAATGGTTTTTTAGCAATTTTTAGATATTTATTTTTTAAAGTCAAAAATTCATTTTTACTAAGATGATTTCTAACAACTAATATAGTACTTACACCCGTCTTTTGATATAACTCATCGCCCATCTCTTTTATTTTAGTAATAGCTTTATCTAAAATGACATCTTTATTACCATCATAAATAAAGCCATTTGAGAAAAGTGATGTTGATAAAAAGAGTAAAAACAAAGCGGCTACTGCCACTTTGTTTTTGAAAGTAAAATTTTTCAAGGATTAACCTATATAAAGGTGCATACCTGGAGTAGTAACTATCCAAGCTGTTAAAGCTGCCATAGCAACTAAACTCAATCCTGTAACATATAATAATGCATCAGCCATATTTTACTCCTTACTTAACTATTTTATAATGCTTCGCCATTGTATCAGTCGAAGTCATTGGAATATTTTGCTCATCTACTATTTTATAATAAGTAGTTGCATTACCTGCTTCTACTTTAATAGCATTATAAGTCAAAAAACCAAGTATAGATAGTAGTAATAGTGTTGCTATTATTCCACCTAAAAGTCCATTTATGTTAAAACATAGTCTTCTTGTTGTATTTTCAGCCATGCTTTACTCCTTACTTTTCTTGAAGCGATCTTAAATAAGTCGCTACAGCTTTCTCTTGAACATCAGTAAAACGACCTTTAAATGAAGGCATAGTACCAATAGAACCTTTTTTACCATTTTCAAGAACATGTTTAACTAATACATTCCCATATTCAGCAAGATTTGGTGCAGTTCCACCATTTCCTTTTCCATCCGCTCCATGACAACCTGCACATGTAGCAAATGCTGCTGGTTGTTTACCTTTCATACCACTTGCTATCCAAGTAGCTATGGCATCTGCATCCGCACCACTTGCCATACCAGCTGGCATAGGTCCCATTGCATAGTGAAGTTGATTTTGACCATTTTTTATAACAGCTAAAACTTGTTCTTTTGTCATCCTTTTATCAAAACCTTGTGCTTTACCATCTATACCATCTCCTGCTATACCATGACAAGGAGCGCAATTTACAAGATAAAAACCTTCGCCCATACCCATCAAAGTATCAGCTGATGGATTTTTCCATTTTTTCTCAAAAGTAGTATTGTATTGTTTTACTTCTTGATTATACTCACCTATCTGTGAATAAGCGTTTACAGCATATGGTGAAAACAACCAATACCATATAGCCCAAATCATAGTACCTACATAGCTTAAAGCCCATCCTAATGGTAGTGGATTTTTAAACTCCCCTATACCATCCCAATTCTCGTCAGATAGCTCTCCAGTTGCTGTATCTGTTTTTATTTGCTTGATATATTTACCAGCAACAAAAACTGTCAAAATAATGATAGCAGCAGCACCAACTAACGAGAGCTGATTAACAACATCTGTTGAAAGATTTATTTTCATGCCTTATCTCCTTTATTTTTCTTTTTTTCTAGCTCCCACTTTTCTTTCGCAGTAAGCTTTTCTACTGGAGTTGATGTTATTTCATCATCAAGCACAATATTTGAATACTTTTCATAATCTCTAATACCTTTTTTTTCATTACTATATATATAATATATATAATAATAAAATATAAAAGCAATCACAGCTGAAAGAATCAAAAAAATATATACCTCTAATGCTTGTAAATCAAACTCCATTTTTCATACCTTTATTTTAAACTATTTAAATATGCTATTAATGCTACTATTTGAGGTATTTTACCATTTGCAACAGCATTTTTAACATTTTTATTTTTCATATTAGCAGCTATTTTTTTAGCTTCTACTAGAGCTTCTGCTTTTGCATCTTTTAAACTTCCTAGTTTTGGCATACCTGCTTTATCATAAGGAACATTGAAAACTTTTTTAACAGTTATAGCCTCTGCATAAGCAGTATCTATATCAGCTAAGTTTTTAAACATATGTTTATATGCTGGCATAATGGAGCCTGGAACAACACTTGTAGGTTGCCACATATGATTTTCATGCCAATCAGTTGTTCTATAGTTACCAACTCTGTGAAGGTCTGGACCTGTTCTTTTTGATCCCCAAAGGAATGGTCTATCATAAGCATACTCACCACTTACACTATAGTGACCATATCTATCAGTTTCTGATTTGAATGGACGAATAAGTTGAGAATGGCAAGCATTACAACTATCATGTATATAAACTTGTCTTCCTGCAAGTTGTAAAATAGTATATGGTTTTTTACCAACTATCGGTCTTGCTTGTTTAGCAAAATCTGGAAGTATTTCTATAATACCTGCAAAAGCAACTGTTACAAAAAGTACCACTGTAAACAAAAATGGATTTCTTTCTAAAAAATGAAACATAACTTATCCTCCTTATGCTGACATTGGTGAAGCGTTTTGAGGTTCTCTCTCTAACACTTTTCCAGCTGTTGCAGTTTTATAAATATTGTATCCCCACATAAATACACCTGTTAGATAAAATAATCCACCAACACCTCTTAGAGTATAGTAAGGGTGTAAAACTGTAACTGTATCTATAAATGAGTAAGCAAGATTTCCGTATTGGTCAGTTGCTCTCCACATCATACCTTGAGTGATTCCTGCTATCCACATACTACTAAAGTATAAAACAATACCAGTAGTTTGAATCCAAAATTGTGCTTCAACTAAAGATTTACTATAAATCTCTCTTTTATACATTCTTGGAGCCATATGAAATATAGCAGCAATAATCATAAATCCAACCCAACCAAGAGTACCATCATGAACATGCCCTGGAATCCAGTCAGTAAAGTGAGCTAGTGCATTTACAGATTTGATTGATTGGATTGGGCCTTCTAGTGTTGAAAACATATAAAAAGTTGATGCCAAAATCATAAATTTGATTAATGGATTTGTTTGAAGTTGTCCCCACTCACCTTTCATAGTTAAAAGCATATTAATAGCTGATCCCCATGATGGTAAAATAAGTACAATTGAGAAAATAACACCTAGTGTTTGCATCCAGTCAGGAACTGTAGAATAAACAAGGTGATGACTTCCTGCCCAAAGATAAATAAACATCAATCCCCAGAAAGCTGCGATTGAAAGTTTATATGAGTAAACAGGTTGACCTGACTCTTTTGGTAAGAAATAATAAATAATAGCAATAATAGGAGTTGTGAAAACAAATGCAACTGCATTATGCCCATACCACCACTGAACCATAGCATCATTTGTACCCGCATACATAGATACTGAGTGCCACCATGAACCTATTCCACCAGATACAAAGTATGTAGGAACTTCCATATTGTTAAATAGATACAGCATAGCTATTGCAACAAAAGTAGCTATATAATACCACATAGAGATGTATAGATACTTTTCTCTTCTAAGTCCTATCATACCAAACATATGAATACCAAATAAAACCCAAGTAACAACTACTAGAACATCTACTGGCCATTCAAACTCAGCATACTCTTTTGATGTTGTATAACCTAATAACAGAGAGCCAACAGCTAACACTACAACTAATATGTAAGTTATAAGTTGTAATCTTGCTATGATTACTAAAAATTTTGACTCAGCATTTGATACTTTTAAAATTCTTTGTCCAGCATAATACCAGGTTGCAAGAATACCACTAAGAGTAAAACCAAAAGCAACTGAATCTGTATGTAAAGGTCTTAACCTACTAAAAGTACCATACTCACCAAATAGATAATTCAAATCTGGAAATGCTAACTGAAAAGCTATTAGCACACCTATTGTCATACCTACCATACCCAATACAATAGCCAAGAATGTGTACCATTTTGCTATCGTATAATCATACTCTAATGCATTGTGTGATTGCATTAAAACCTCCTTAAAATTTTTTGTGTCACATATATGTCACATGGAACATACAATTATATAACAATTTTCATAATTTTAACTTAAAAATTAACAATTTATTAACAATATCTGTTGTTTTGAATATAATTAAGCCTTTAAAAGGCTAATTGATTTGTTCTTTTTCTTAAAAGAGACCTTTTATAAAGGCTCTTTTGTTTGTTTATATTTAAATATTTTCTATGAAATCTTTGAAGATGTATTTACTATCATGAGGACCTGGACTTGCTTCTGGGTGGTGTTGTACTGAGAAGATTGGAGAGTTTTTGTACTTTAATCCCTCAATAGTTTTATCAAAAAGGTTACTATGAGTAACAATTGCTATTTCCTTTATACTTTCAGGAACATTATAATTATGATTTTGTGCAGTTATCTCTACAAATCCCTCTTTTTGATTTTTTACAGGATGATTTCCACCATGATGACCAAACTTTAATTTATAAGTATCATATCCATGAGAAATAGAAAGAAGTTGATGTCCTAGGCAAATAGCAAACATTGGTATTTTAGCTTCTATTAGTTTTTTTACTTTTTGAGATTCTTCTTTTAAAATAAGTGGGTCTCCGGGACCATTACTTAGGAATACTCCTTGTATTTCTTTTTTATTATATCTATCTATAAGAGTATTTGCATCGAAGTCTGCAGGAATCACTTCTACTGTAAACCCAACTTGTGACAGTTCATTTAAAATATTTCTTTTTACACCAAAGTCTATAACTACTAATTTTTTACCAAGTTTTAAAGGTTGATTATATTTTTGGTTTTCATTATCCCAAGCTCCAAATTTATGTTCATAGACCTCTTTTGTAGTTACCTCTTTTATATAATTTACCTCTTCTATACGAGGTGAGTTAGAAAGTATATTTTTAAGCTCTTCTCTATTACTAATTTTAGTAGATGCTATCATCATTTGTGAACCATTATCTCTTATATGTTTTGTTAAAAATCTTGTATCAATATTGCAAATACCTAAACTATCATGAGAGGTTAAAAACTCTTTTAAGCTTGTTTTAGCTCTAAAGTTTGAGTATCTATCTTGATAATTTCTTACTATCATACCACTTGCATAAACTGATGAGCTTTCCATATCATCATCATTGCAACCTACATTTCCTACCTCAGGCATAGTAAAAACAACAAACTGTCCAGCATAACTAGGATCACTCATAATCTCTTGATATCCACTCATAGAAGTATTAAAAACAACTTCACCAACTTTTGTACCACATGAGCCAAAACTTTTAGCTTTTATAAAAGTACCATCTTCAAGATAAATCCATATATCTTTTAGCTTACTCATCAAAACATACCTTTTTTCTTTAGTTCATCACGATAAAGTTTTTCAAAAACAACTTCATATTCATCAGTTCCTGGAATAAGTTTTCGTTTCATATTTGAAATTTTTTCATATACATTTTCTTCTATATCTTCAAAGCTTTCTTTATATCCATCTATCGCATCGTAAATAATATTCTTTATACTATTTTCACTCACTGTATAATCCATCAAATCTTCTTGCCAAAGTCTATCCATAATTTGGTGCGATAGCTCACTAAATCTATCTTCATAATTTAATATAAGTTCATAATCTTTAGACATTTTCTTTTTTATCATCCAAAACATACTTCGTCTATCTACTTGCATAAACTCCATATTATCTTCGTTTTCATCTAAAATCTCAGCTACTTTAACTTCTAGTTTTCTCTCTTTTTCTAAATCTTGGGTTATAACTTCAGTTATAACTTTTTTAGCTTCTTCTAAACCTCTACTAAAAGTTACAAGTTTTGAATTTAGTAAATCTATAGCAACTTTATTTGCAATATAGGGTGCATGAGGAACTGGAATCTTCATTTAAGAATCCTTTTGTTTTATTTTCTAACCTTACAACAAGGTATTTTATACTAACAAAAATTTACTTAGAAAGATTATTGTCCTTTATAAAAGCTTGATTATTTTCTAGCAATTTTGTTATAGCTGATGCATTATTTGGATCCATTTTTGCCATAATCTTAGAGATTTTTGAAGCCTTTAAACCAAAAAGTATTCTAGCACTATCTTTTATATCCATCGTATCAAAAATAGCTGCTGCCTTTGAATCTCTCATTTTCATATATGTTTTTGAGATTTTATCTGACTTTGCTTCTTTGATATTTTTCAATATTTGTTTGTTTTCTTTTTTTAATCTTTCTGCTTCTTTTTTTAAATTCTCTGCTTTTTTTAAAATCTGATTTATTTTTTCTTCTTTCTTACTTATATCTTTCTCTTTTTTTTCTAAAACTTTATTCATACTATTTTTATACAATTCAAACTCTTCCCTTTTTTCATCTATTTTGTCAAGCTGATTTAAAAGTTCATCTTTTCTAGCTTCAAAGATTTTGTTACACTCTATCAAAGTCCCCTCTTTTGCATATATATTTAAACTCAAAAGAAGTATTAAAAGTACTTTCATGATTCCTCTTTATTTATAGTAAAAAGCAAAGTCCCTATCTCATCTAAATCTTTTGCTTCTTGTTTCTTTATCTTTTCAAGTATCTTTCTTTCTTCTACTTGATGAAGATGCTTCATCTTCTCATATTCTAGCATAGCTTTTTTAAGTAAAAGTTCATTTGATTTTATTTGTTCATCTAAAAAATCAATATTTTCTAACTTTAGTTTTATATTTTCTTTTATTATATTATTTGTAAAATAGTTTTGTTTTAGTTGGTTTATTGTTCCATTTTTAGGGAGAAAACTATTCTTTAATTCATCTTTAAGTATTTGAATATCACTTTGAATAGTTTTTTTTTGGTTATTTAACTTTGCAATTTCATTTTCAAGTTTCTCCACATCAAGGTTTTTAACCTTTAGGATGGGAGAAAACTTTGTTGTCATCTAACGATTGTGTCTTCTCTGTCTGGACTAGTTGAAATGATTCCTATCTTAGTATTAATCAACTCTTCAAGAGCTTTTATATACTCTTTTGCTTCACTTGGCAGATCATCAAACTCTCTAACACCCTCTACTTTATCCCAACCTTTAAACTCTTTGTAAACAGGTTTTACATCTTCTAAATCATAAGGAACATAGTCTATAACCTCTCCCTCAAACTCATATCCTATACATACTTTTATCTTTTCAAAACCATCAAGTACATCCATCTTCATCAGAGCTACTTGGTCAACTCCATTTAATCGACAAGCATATTTTGCAGCTACTGCATCAAACCAACCACATCTTCTTTTTCTGCCAGTTGTTGTTCCAAACTCTCTTCCAACATCTGCCATTTTATCGCCATCAGCTCCAAAATCTTCACTCGGGAAAGGTCCATTCCCAACTCTAGTACAGTATGCTTTTGCGATACCAGTTACAAATCCTATATCTTTTTGATTTAATCCCATTCCGCTACAAGAGCTTGAACTAACTGTGTTTGAGCTAGTTACATAAGGATAAGTTCCGTGGTCGATATCAAGCATAGTTCCTTGAGCACCCTCTAAAAGAACTTTTTTATCCTCTTTTAAAAGTTTCCAAACAAGCTGGGTAGTATCTGTGATATAAGACTCAAGATTTTCTTTGTACCATCTTATATCTTTTAAAAGTTCCTCTTCTTTTGGAATTTCTACCCCCATCACATCAAAAAACTCTTTGTTTGTTTCAAAATATGAGATGATTTTAGAAGTTAGTTTTTCAGAATTTTTAAGCTCCCCCACACGATGTCCTACTCTTAAAACCTTATCTGCATAAGCTGGTCCTATACCCTTTCCAGTAGTTCCAATAGCTTTTTTTCTCATTTTTTCTTTTGCTTGGTCAATAAGTGCGTGAAAAGGAAAAAGTAAATGTGCTTTGTCACTGATAAAAAGTTTACCTTGCAAATTACTAAACTGTTTTAACTCTTTATTTATAAGATTTTCTGGAGAAACTACAACTCCGTTTCCTATGATATTTATAGCATTTGGATTTAGAACACCTGATGGAATAAGATGAAGTGCATAAGTAGTGCCATCTACAACTATAGTATGTCCTGCATTGTGTCCACCTGCAAATCTGCAAACTACATCAACATTTTGAGCCATATGGTCAACTATTTTACCTTTTCCTTCATCTCCCCATTGGAGTCCTACTATCAAGTCTGCTTTATTCATCTTTTATTTTTTCCTCTATAATTTTATCTACATATAGTGCAAATCCAGTAGCTTCTACATCTTCATAGTTGTATGCTCCACCTAAACCTAAAAGTTCATTTTCTTTTATATATCTAAAAAACAAACCATCATAATAATTCATTTTAGCATAATATAGTGGTGCAATAACAAGATTTTCATAAGAGATATCATGACAGAGAGCTTCTATCTTTTCAAGTTCAACCCGTATTTGCATTGGCACTATATCCAAAATCTCTTCAATTTCGTTTATATTTTGTAAGTTTGTCAATTTATTTAACCAGTCTAAGTTTAAATCTAGTAGCTTTTGAATATTTGAATTTTTAAAAATATCTAACTCTAATCCTAAAAGTTCAGATAATATCTTTGGTATTTGAATATTTGATATTTGTAAAAGTGGCTTTAAATTTATATTATTTAAAACTTTTATACTATCTAACAAAGTTATTCTTAAATCAGTATTCTCTAAATTTTCACAACCTATTTGATAAGTTTCATTTGAAGGATAAGTAAAAACTGGCTGAATATAAAACCACTTCTTTTGATCTATACTACGACCTAACCTCTTTGTTATAAGTCTAGCTAAATCAATCGTTGTATCGGCTCTTAAGTAAAGAGTATTGTTTTTTGTATCAGAAAAAGAGAGGAGTTGCTTTCTTGCATAACTTCTTTCTTGATGATATGAAAAGTGTGGAGTAACTATCTCAGCATAACCTAACTCTTCAAGTGTTGAAGCACTTACATTTTCTATTTCTCTTTTTATTTTTGCACTGTTTTGAAAGTAGAGCCTACTTCCAGTTGGTATTTCATGTTCTTGTATCATCTATATTTCACATCCATTTATCTCAGTTTCAACATACTCACTGCCTAACATTTCAAAAACTTTTTGTTTTATACCTTTTATTGTAAATCCAAACTTCTTGAAAAGTATATTTGCATCTCCACTCTCGCCAAAGCTTTGCATTCCTAAAACTTCATCTGCATATTTATACCATTCATATCCACGAGAAGCTTCAACTGCTAAAACTTTTGTATTTAGATCTATAACATTTTGTTTATACTCACTTGATTGCTCATCAAAAAGTTCATAGCATGGAATACTTGCTACATTTGCTTTTATACCTGCAATTTCAAGATGACAAGCAGCTTTTAAAGATGGCATTAGTTCACTTCCAGTTGCAAGGATAGTTACAGTCGCTCCATCTCTTTTTTTAACTAAATATCCACCTTTGCTTACCTCTCCAAAATCTCTTTTAGATTTTAGAGTTTCTAGTTTTTGACGACTTAGTACAAATCCACTAGGAGCATTTAATCTTAGGGCTACCTTCCAGCACTCTATATTTTCAGTTGCATCAGCTGGACGGAAAGTATAAAAGTTTGGTATCGCTCTAAATTGGCTTAACTGTTCTATTGGCTGATGCGTTGGTCCATCTTCTCCAACTCCTATACTGTCATGTGTCCATATAAAGAAATTTCTTATACCACTTAGAGCTGCTATTCTAACTGCTGGTTTTAAGTAGTCACTAAATACAAAGAATGTTGCATTATAAACCATCAAAGTTCCATACAGATTCATAGCATTTGTGATAGCTCCCATGGCATGTTCTCTTATTCCAAAGTGAATATTTCTTCCATTTGGAAAATCTCCCATGTTGTTTAAGACTGTTTTGTTTGAAGGTCCAAGATCTGCACTTCCACCTACAAATCCAGGGATTGCTTTTGCTATGGCATTTAGGATTTTACCATTGCTATCTCTTGTTGCGACTCCACTTCCTTCTTTAAACTCTGGCCATTCTATCTTCTCAAAGTCTGGATTTAGTAAAGCTTTTAAGGCTTCATTTTGCTCTTTTAAAGGAAGGTCAAGAAGAAGTTTTTCCCACTTTCTTTCTAACAACTCACCTTTTGCATCGGCTTCTCTAAACTCAACTTTTACATCATCAGGAATAAAAAATTTTTTATCAGGATCAAATCCTGCTCTTTTTTTAGACTCTCTTATCTCATCTTCTCCAAGTGGAGAACCGTGAGTATGAGCATCCCCTTCTAGTGTTGCACTTCCTTTTGCAATAGTAGTCTCTGCAATGATTAAAACTGGTTTATCTTGTTTTTGTTGTACTTCTGAAAGGACTAAATCTATTTGATTAAAATCATGTCCATCTATTTTATAAACTTGCCACCCTTGGGCTTCAAATCTTAGTTTTACATCTTCACTCCAAGCTACTGTTGTATTTCCTTCAATAGTAATATGATTTGAGTCATAAATAAGTACTAAATTATCTAATTTTTGATGACCGGCTAAAGCACAAGCTTCATAACTTATACCCTCCTCCAAATCTCCATCTCCACAAAGACAATAAACTTTATGGTCAATCAGTTTTGCACTTTCTGAGTTTAATACATTTGCCGAGTATTTTGAAGCTAAAGAAAAACCAACTGCATTTGCTACACCTTGTCCTAGTGGTCCAGTTGTTATCTCAACTCCTGGTACTTCCCTATATTCTGGATGTCCAGGGGTTTTACTTCCTACTTTTCTAAAATTTTTCAAATCTTCTAATGAAATATCATATCCCAAAAGATGATAAAATGAATAAATCAAACTACTTGCATGTCCACCACTAAAAACAAGTCTATCTCTGTTTAACCAGTTTGGATTTTTTGGATTATGTTTTAAATAGTAGCTAAGAATTGTAACTATATCAGCAAGTCCCATAGGTGCTCCAGGATGTCCACTATTTGCCTCTTGTACCATATCTGCTGCTAAAAATCTTATAGTATTTGCCATTTTCTGTAGCATATCTTTTTCTATCATCTTCATTTCCTTATAGGTATTTTTCTATCATATTTTTTAATCTTTGTTTCATACTAAAATCAAGTTTATCTAAAAGTTGATTTATCTCCTCTTTTAATTCATCTCTTTTTTTGTTTGCACCCTCTACTCCTAATAGATTTGTATATGAATTTTTATTTGTATCATTGTTTGTTGGTTTCCCTGCTTCATCACTACTTTTTGTAGCATCTATAATATCATCTACAACTTGAAATAAAAGTCCTATCTTTAAACCTAATTTTCCAAATAAATCAACTCTTGTTTTTGATAAATTTGAAATTATGGCACCCATTTTTAGAGCAGTAGAAATAAGATAAGCTGTTTTATGAATATGTATAAACATAAGTTCTTCTAAAGAAAGCTTTTGGTTTTCAAAGTAACAATCTAAAGCTTGACCTAAAACCATACCATTTACCCCTGCTCCAAATGATAGCTCATATATTAGTTTCACAATCGTATCACTACTTAAAGATGAGTTTGAAAGAGTCAAAAAAGCATCAGTATTTAGTGCATCAGCTACAAGGGTTGCTGTTACTTCATCATAGGTTACATGAAGAGTTTCAACTCCACGTCTAAGTGGAGAGTTATCAAAAGTAGGCAGATCATCATGAATAAGTGAATATGTGTGTATCATCTCTAAAGCAAGAGCTGGATAGAAAGCATTTTTAACTAAAAGTGGTGTGTAGTTTTCTACTACATTTAAAAGTAGAAGTGGACGAAATCTTTTTCCACCTGCACTAAACATCTTTTTCATCGCTGCCTCAAAGTGTGGATGAAAACTTTTTTTTGTAGGAAGATTTGTTTGTAAAAACTCTTCAAACTCTTTTAAAAGGCTATCTTCCAAATCCACCTAGCCCACCTAAACTTCCTAGCATATTTGTAGCTTGTAGTTTTTTCTCTTCTTCAATCATTTTTAAGACATCATTTGTAGCACTGATAAGTAAAATCTGCATAGAGTCTTTATCTTCTAAAAGTGAATCGTCTATCTCTATATCTATGACTTCACCTTTTCCATTTGCAATAACTTTAACAAGTCCCCCACCACTTTTCGCAATAAAGGTTTTTGATTCACTTTCAACCTGAGATTTTTTTGCCTCTTCTTGTACTTTTTGAAGCATTTCTCCCATTTTTGAAAAATCCATATCTTTAAACATAATCTTTTATCTCATCTATACTATTATCATCACCTAAAAGTACTACTTTTGGCTTATAATTTTTTACTTCTTCTTGGCTCATAGATGCATAAGCTATAACTATGATTTTATCACCAATCTCAGCTTTTCTAGCAGCTGCACCATTTAGACACATATCTTTTTTACCTCTTTCCCCTTCAATAACATAGGTTGCAAATCTCTCACCATTGTTGATATTTACAATCTCAACCTTTTGACCAACTACAAGCCCTGCAGCATCAAGTAGGTCTCTATCTATTGTGATAGATCCTACATAGTTTAGATTTGCATCTGTAACAGTTGCACGATGAAGTTTGCTATAAAGCATCGTGATTGTCATGATATACCCCTAAAATTTATCTTCCTGCCATTTTCATAGCTTCCATGGGAGAGATAGCTTCATCCCAGAACTCATCTTGTATCAAATACTCACTTACTGGTTTTTCACCTATAATATGCTCATCTATTATTCTATCTATTTTTTCTTTAGTAAGCTCTACATACATATGATGCCCAGGTTCTACTAACATAACTGGACCTTGCTGACATCTGTTTAAACAAGCAGTTCTTACTGGAACAACAGTTGCAATAAGTCCTTTTTCCATTAACTTCATTCCTAAGTGTTGAAACAAATCTTGAGTTCCTTCTCTTACACAACTAGGCTTTGGCATCCCCGGAGGTGAACTTTGCTCACACTTAAATATATAAAATGCTGGTTTTGGTATCCCCATAATTTTTCCCTTATATTAAAATTTCGGTATTTTAACAAGTGAAGATTAATAGTTTATTAAATTTTATAAATTTGGGATAAAAGATGTCTTATTTTTTAGAGCTACTTAGTTTAAAACTCATATTTTATTCCTATGGAAAAACTATCTATTTTATAACTATATGAAGAGTTTAGAGAGTTTAATCTGTATCCATTATTTGTAAAATAATCCATTTTTACACTTTTATCTTTCAAAGTTTTATAAGTGTATTTAGAAATAATATTGATATTTTTTTTTAACCTATATGATAAACTAAGATCTATACTATATCCAAAAGATTTTACATATTGTGTAACAAAAAAATCTCTTTTTTCATGTATATCTTTAAAATCAACTATACCATATAAAATAGATGGAGATACAAAAAGAACAAAATTATCTATTTTCTTTATATACTCTATGCCTAAAAAATAAAAATAATTTTTCTGAAAAAAAGATATAGTTCTTTCATCTATATATATATCTTTGTTATTAGATAAATTCTTCTGTTTTGTGTTATACCAAAAACTTTCTATATCATCATACTTAAATCTACCAAACAAAGAAAGTTCTGGGTGTATCTTTTTAGATAAAGATACAGAAAAACTTTTAAAAATTTTAGTTTTATCTTGTGAACTAGAAATGACTTTTAACTTTTTATTTTTAAAATCATAATCATTTCCAATGCAATTTACATCATCTAACAAACTCTCTATACTAAAAGCATATTTAATCCCCCTATGCTTTCCAATATAATACCACTTAGCAAAATAAAAAGAAGATGGGAAATCTAACTTAGATGACAAATCACCACTTTTAACGGTATATGATCTATCTAAATTTTTTTTCCCAACAAAAAGCTCTATACTTTGAGAGTATAATAATAGTGGTAGTATAAGAAGTAAAAGTTTACTCACTTATATCATATATCCCATCACCATCACTGTCAACAAAAGCAAAAGCTTCACCATCCACTACATCAACTTTCATCTTAGAACCATCTGCCATCAGATATCTAGCTTCTCCATTTCCAACTAGATTATCTTGATTATCATATCTAAAAGGAGTTTGACTCATATCATAACTAGTATCATAATCAACAAATTTTTCAAGATTACTTATATAAATTCTACCACTAGTCTGATACATTTTTTCACCACCTAAAACTTTTTGAAAATAAAATTCAGCATCTTTTACACCAAAAAGTTGATTTTCTTGCTTAGCAATAAAAGAAATATTCATAATATAATCATTTGCATCAAGATATTCTATACCTATTTCAGCACCCTTTTCTATCTGCATATCAGGTTCACCTGAAGGTAAATTTTTTGATTCAAAATCATTTAAAATTTTTATATTAAGTTTTTTATAATCATCCATATTACTATCATAATCTTTAGCAGTTACTAATAATTTTCCATCAAATAATCCATCAC
>JALUNR010000202.1 GCA_027055005.1 Campylobacterales bacterium | reverse complement strand
TTTTAGAGTAAGTTAAATGTTTTTTAAACTTAGCAAATGTCTCTAATGGTACATCTCCAACTTTTGTCTTTATAGGTAAAAGTCTTAGAGTTTGGATATTTTTAGCAAATTTTCCTTTTAGATAAAATCTAACTGGTTGCATATTCATGCTTTCCAAGTTTGAAGCCAAAGCTACGATTTGTCCTTTTAATGGAATCTGCATCACTATTTGAAAAGGTGTAATGCCATAACTTAGGGCTTTATTTTTATCTATTTTTAACTCATACTCACTAAAGTCTTTATCCCAACTTGTAGAGATAGATGTAAGTCCTTTTATGTTCTCTATATCTTTTGCGATTTCTCTAGCTTTTTTAGGTAAGTTTGTAAGGCTTGGAGATTTTACCCTCATATCAAGTGGAGCTTTGATAGTAGAAAGTGCAGTTGCACCAAAATCATAAACATCAAGTTTTTTTACTCCATTTAGTTTTGCTAACTGGTCTCTTATTTTGTTTTCAAGCTCCCATATACTTTGTTTTCTCTCAAATCTATTTACTGCATTTATAGTGATAGTTGCTTCACTAGGAAGATTTCCACTTCCCATAGATAAAACTCCAGCCTCTCCTCCAAGTGCAACAGAGCTCATTTTTGTCCATTTTTGTTCATGAAGCCACTTTAAAAATGGTTTTAGTTTCTTCTCTGCACTATCAACACTCTCATTTGAACTAAATGCTATTTGAGCTTTTATGATACCTGTATCCATAGGTGGCATAACATCTTTTCCGATAAGTGGCAAGATGTTTTTCAAACTTAAAACCAAAGTTGCTACAACTATCATAGTTAAAAACATTCTTCTTAAAGCCCAAAGTTTTCCATTTGAAAATTTTAAAACACTAAGATATGGATTTACAAGTCTTCCTACTGTGTTTTGATAAAGGGATTCGAAAAATTTCTCTACCTTTGTTTTTCCTGTTCCATTTCTATAAAGCCATACTGAAAGCTTTGGTATAAAAGTGATAGATAAAAAGTAACTAACCAAAAGTGCTATAATAAGAGTTTCTATCAAAGGTCTAAAGATATGTTGTGGGAAATCTCCAACAAACATCAATGGAAACATGATAGCAATAGTTGCTGCAGTTCCTGCAAATACTGGAGAGATAACCTCTTTTGTACCATTTATAACTGCACTCTGTAAATCTTCACTCTCTTCAAGGTGTCTTTCTATATTTTCAAGCACAACAACTGCATCATCTGTAAGCATTCCAAGTGCTAAAATAATAGCTGTGTAGATAACTATATTTAACTCTCCACCAGTTAGCCAGATAATAGCAATAGTTGCAAAGAAAACCATAGGGATAGAAACTGCAGCTGCTAAAATAGCTCTGAAATTTCCAAGGAAAAAGAGTAGCACTATCAAAGTATAAACGATAGCATCTCTTAGGGCTTCGAGCATATTTGTATTTGCTGTTTGGATTAAGTCTCTTTGAGTATCGCTTATTTCAAACTCTATGTTTGGATATTTTTTTGCTAACTTTTTCATCTCAGCTCTCGCGGCATTTGATACGGAAAGTACTGAACCACCTGGAGCTCTTTGGATAGCAAGTGCTATCGCTTCTTTACCATTTCCAAGATAGCCACTTGTTCTTTTTTTGTAACTCCATTTTACA
>JALUNR010000201.1 GCA_027055005.1 Campylobacterales bacterium | reverse complement strand
CACACTCACATTTTATACTCCAGTCTGGTCCACCAGTTCCAGTTCCGTGTGGACAACCACCTTGAGCCATAAATCCTGGAATTACTCTGTGAAAATTTAACCCATCATAAAATCCACTCTTAGCCAAATGAGCAAAGTTTGCTACTGTATTTGGAGTTTCATCTTTGTAAAGCTCTACTTTTATATCTCCTTTTTCAGTGTGAATCACTGCACCATTTACATCTTTTATCTCATTTAAGTCATATTCTTTTAGCATTTTTTTTCCTTTTAAACTGTTTATATTTTTTTGGAAGATAATTATAGTAAAATATTCTAAGAGAGAAAATAAAGGAAAGTATAAATATATGATATTAATAAAAAATATAAAACTTGTAAATGAAGAAATAACTGATATTTTAATACAAAATAATACCATAAAAGCTATCCAAAAAAATATAATCAAAAAAGAAGCAAGAGAGGTCGATGCAAACCTCTCTTATGCCCTACCTCTCATGATAGATTTAAACATAACACTAAGAGATAACACACTAAGCATAAAAAACTTAGATGAATTGGAAAAAAGAAGTTTAAAAGCTGGGTTTTCGACAATAGTTACCAATGTGATGATAGAAGAAAAAACTTCATTTGAACTACTTGTAAAAGAGTTAAAAAATAGAAAGCTAAATTTCATACTAAAAATCAATGGATTAAATCAAGATGAAAAATTAAATAATATATCTATACTATTAAAAGCTGGTGCAAAAATAATACATACAAACTCAGATATAAGCACAAACAACATAAGAAGATTAGCTCAATATGCACTGATGCATAAATCTCCTCTTTTTGTTTTTTGTCAAAATAGAGCTTTAAACGACAATGGTGTTATGAATGAAGCAGAAGTTTCATTTGAATTAGGACTTCCAGGGATACTAAAAATAGGAGAAATAAGTGAAGTTGCAAAAATAGCAGCAATAAGTGAATACTACAAAGTTCCAACTCTATTTCATACTATTTCAACTATCCAATCAATAAACTTAATCCAAAAGACAAAACAAAATTTCCCAAAATTATATACTGAAGTTTCACTTCACCATCTTCTTAAAACAGATGAAGCTTGTAAAGGTTTCAATACTTATGCTAAAATAAATCCACCACTTAGAGGTAAGTTGCAACAAGAACTACTCATACAAGCTTTAAAAGATAATAAAATAGATACTCTAACTTCACTTTTTTCACCACAATCTATAACAAATAAAGATTTACCTTTTGAAAAGGCTGAGTTTGGGATAGATGAAATAGAAGAATTTTTACCACTAGCTTACACTTATCTTGTTAAAACTGGTATAATTTCTATGGCAAAACTAGTACAACTAACATCAACAAATCCAGCAAATATCCTAAATTTACAACCAAATAGCATAGAAGTAGGTAATCCTGCAAATTTTTTAATTTTTAATCCTAAAAAATCTAAAATTTATAACAAACAAAATTCAATATATTTTAATAATAAAATTTTTGGCGAAATAACAAACTTTTTCACTAAATAAAATTCTTTTTTTACCGATTCTTAAAGTATAAATATCTAACAAGAAAAAGGATTTTCAAGTGAAGTTAAAAGAGTTAACAAAACTAACATCATCTATAAATGTTCTATATATAGAAGATGATAAAAATTTAAGAACACAAAACTGTGAATTATTCAAAAATCTATTTGATAATATAGATAGTGCGGACGATGGAGAAGAAGCTTTACAACTATACAAAAAAAATAACTATGAACTAGTGATAACAGATATAAATATTCCTCTTATCAATGGTATAGAGGTTATAAAAAGTATGAAAAAGACAAATCCAACTCAAGCATTTTTAATAACAACAGTATTTCAAAAATCAGAGTGGGAAAAAGAGTTAAAAGAGTTAGAAATTGATGATTATCTAACAAAACCCCTGCAAACAACTACTTTGTTAAAAACAATAGAAAAAATCATAAAAAGACAAGAATCAAAAGTAAGTGCCTAATCAAAAAAAATGGTACTTACCTAGAACAATTTATTTCATGCCATACAACACGACTATCATCAAGTTTAACAGTGGTATTTACTTTTTCATATTGAGGAGGCAATATTACTTTTTTTTGATGTGCCTCACTATGCTTTTTTTCAATAGTTAAAATAACCTTTTTAGCTTTGACTTCTTTTTTTATTGTTGTAGCTGGTTGTTTTACTTTTTTTACATTAACTTTGACTATTTTATTTTTTCTTATTTTTTTGCAAATACTAAGTCCAGTTAACAAACCTTCACTATTATTTTTATTTTTAGACCAAAAATAATCCTTATATACATCTTCACTATATTTGTATTTTGACTTTATAGGAGCTATCACTCTTCTTGTTACAATTGGTTTTAAAATCATTTTTTTTATTTCTATTTCTTTATAAGTTGCTGGAAATTTAACAATAGTAGTAAAGGGAGGCTTTTTTAGTATCTTTCTAACTATCGTTTTATACTTCTGAACAGAGTTTTTAACACAAATTTTTTTTCCATCTACCAAATACCTTTTTAAAGATGGTTCTACTAAAACTTTTATTATTTTTGTTTCATAGATTGCAGGAGTTTTTACTATCTTTGTGTATGCAGGTTTTACTAAAATCTTCTTTTTTACAATCCTAAACTTAGCAGGTGCAATATCAATAATTTCGTATGCTTGTTTTGATATATAATCTTTTGCAACTTCAACTTTTTTATGTTTCACAAATTCATAAAAACACTCACCTATTTTTATCTTGTCAAAATCAACCAATCTACTCTTTACAAAGTTTACATACTCACTGCTCAAAGGTATGTTACTTGATTTTGTCAATGTAAAATAAACTCTATCTTTAGAAATAACCAAATCCTCCAAACTATCTTCAAATTTAGCTTCTTTACTTTGTATGTTAGTATAAGATGGCGATATTATAAACTCTTTTTTTACTTTATCAAACTTTGCATCTTCTATTAAAAAATCTTCAGAAGCATCTTCTACTTTTATCAACTCTTCTTTTTTTACTAATTTAGATGGCAAAATCTCTTTTTGATAGCAAACTCCTGCCTTTGCTTTAGCCAATGAAGATATATCAGAACAAAACAAAATCATACTAAAAAAGTGAAGTAAAAATAAAAACTTTTTCAAAAAACAATCCAATCTAAGATAATATAAACTATTATAATTATACTTTTTTTAATAGTTTAGAAAATAAAATTTGTTATTGGTAGTTTATTTTAAATCTAAATTAAGTTATGATACAATAATGACATGAAAAAAGTAATATTATTTTTAACATTGATTTCATTAGTATATGGAGAAGTAACCATTGAAAAGGTTGATTTTTCTAAAGCTATATTACAAGTAGGTGCTTTTAAAAATGATAAAGTTTTATCTAAGTTCAAAATAAAACTAAAAAATTATAATCTGCTGACAAAAGATGTAAATGGTTATAAAAAACTATTTGTAATAAATCCAACAACTGATCAAATAAAAAATATAAAAAAAATAGTCCCAAAAGCCTTTTTACTCTCTTCCTTTTCAAAAAATAAAATCTTTAAAACAAAAACATCCCAAAAATCAAATATTCCTACTATAAAACTAAACTTAAAGAAAAACAATACTGGATTAAATACAAAAACCATCATAGAAACTAGAAAAAAGTTTTTTAAATAATTTATTAAATTGTTTTTTAAATCATATACTAAGTTTTTTTCAGTAAAATCGTGCAAATTTACTAAATTAAGGAAGTATTTATATGGCTATAACAGTTTATTATGACAAAGATTGTGATTTAAATATCATAAAAGAGAAAAAAGTTGCTATGATTGGTTTTGGTTCTCAAGGACATGCTCATGCTGAGAATCTAAGAGATAGTGGAGTTGAAGTTATTGTTGGATTAAAAGAGGGTGGAAGCTCTTGGGGGAAAGCAGCAGCTAAAGGTTTTGAGGTTATGAGCGTAGCAGAAGCTACAAAAAAAGCAAATGTCATCATGATTCTTCTTCCAGATGAAATTCAATCAGAAATATTTGCATCACAAATAGCACCAAACTTAGATAAAGGTGATACTATCGCTTTTGGACATGGATTTAATATCCACTATGGACAAATCATCCCACCAGAAGGTGTTGATTGTATTATGGTTGCTCCAAAAGCTCCAGGACATACTGTAAGAAGTGAGTTTGTTAGAGGTGGTGGTATTCCTGATCTTGTTGCAGTTGCTCAAGATGCAAGTGGAAATGCTCTTGAACTTTCAAAAAGTTATGCATCTGCTATCGGTGGTGGTAGAACTGGTATCATCCATACTACTTTTAAAGATGAAACAGAGACTGACCTTTTTGGTGAACAAGCTGTACTTTGTGGTGGTACAACTGCTCTTGTACAAGCTGGTTTTGAAACTCTAACAGAAGCTGGTTATGCTCCAGAAATGGCATACTTTGAGTGCCTTCATGAACTAAAACTTATAGTTGATTTGATGTATGAAGGTGGTATAGCAAATATGAGATATTCTATCTCAAATACAGCTGAGTATGGAGACTATGTAAGTGGTCCTAGAGTTATAAATGATGAAAGTAAAAAAGCTATGAAACAAATCTTAAAAGAGATTCAAAATGGTGTTTTTGCTAAGGATTTCGTGTTAGAGGGTAAAACTGGATATCCTAGAATGAATGCTGAAAGAAATAATGCTAAAGCATCTTTGATAGAACAAACTGGTAATAAACTAAGAGAAATGATGCCTTGGATAACTGCAAATAAAATCATAGATCAAGAGAAAAACTAAAATTATAAGAGGTACATAATGGGAGAAGTTATAACCATAACATCAGGGAAAGGTGGAGTCGGAAAGTCAACTCTAGCTGCAAACTTATCAGTAGCTCTTGCTCATCTTGGTAAAAAAGTTGTAGCAGTTGACTTTGATATAGGACTTAGAAACCTTGATATGATACTAGGTCTTGAAAATAGAATAGTCTATGATGTGGTAGATATTATGGAAGGAAGATGTAACCTCTCTCAAGCTCTTATAAATGATAAAAGAACAAGAAATCTTTATTTTATACCTGCTTCTCAAACAAGCGATAAAAATATACTTGATACAAAAAAAGTTGCTAAACTTATAGAAGAATTAAAAAAAGATTTTGATTTTATTATTCTTGACTCACCTGCAGGTATAGAGGGTGGATTTGAACACTCGATATTTTTAGCAGATCGTGCAGTTATAGTGAGCACTCCTGATGTAAGTGCCGTTAGAGATGCTGATCGTGTTATAGGTATCATAGATGCAAAAAGCCAAAAAGCAAAAGATGGTGATGAAGTTATCAAGTATGTTGTTGTAAATAGAATAAAACAAGATATGGTAGATAAAGGTGAAATGCTTAGTGTTGAAGATGTACTTAGTATTTTAGCTCTTCCACTTGTGGGTGTTGTACCAGAAGATCCGCAAATAATAACTTCTACAAATGAAGGAGAGCCTATTTATTATAATGACAAATCTCTTGCAGCCGAAGCATATAAAAGAATAGCAAAAAGAATACTCGGGGAGAAAGTTCCTATGCTAAATCTTGATGCGCCTAAAGGTTTCTTAAAAAGGCTTTTTGGATGACCCTTTTTGAAAGGATCTTTGGTAAAAAGGAAAGAAGTGCAGATAAAGCAAAAGATAGACTAAAACTTATGCTAGCTTATGAAAGAGCTGATTGTGCAGTTCCTTATCTTGAAGATTTAAAAAAAGATTTACTTGTAGTGATACAAAAATATACTAAAGTTGGAGATATAAATATAAAAACTGAAAACAATCAAAATATAGATATGTTAGAAGTAGAAATTATGCTCAATAAGTAACATACTTATAAAAAATTAATTTCATTTTGAAATATATCTTGATTGTTAGCGATTTTTTTGTTATATTAGTTTTAAAAAGGCTGATATATGCAATACAATATAAAAAAATTTAAAGATATACCAAAGCAATTAAAAAACATCAAAACTCCACCAAAATCTATGTATTATATAGGCGATACTTCTTTCTTAGATAAAAGGCTTATCTCCATAGTAGGAACTAGAAGACCAAACTCATATACTAAAGATATGACTTATAAGCTCTCTCATGGACTTAGTGAAGTGGGGGCTTGTGTTGTTAGTGGAGGTGCTATGGGAGTTGATGCAATAGCTCATCAAGGGGCATATCCAAACACTATATCTATACTAGCTAATTCGTTAGATTTTTTTTATCCTGCCATAAATGAAAAACTGTTATCAAATATATATAAAAATTCTCTAGCTCTTAGTGAATATGAAAAAGATTATAAAGCAAGAATTTATAGCTTTGTACAAAGAAACAGACTTGTAGTAGGATTAAGTGAAGCTCTTATTGTTACTCAAGCTGATGAAAATAGTGGTAGTATGAGAAGTGTAGAATTTGCTTTACAAGAAGGTAAAAAAATATATGTCTTACCTCATAGAATAGGAGAAAGTAAAGGTACACAAAAACTTATAGAAGAAGGAAAAGCTGAAATAATTTACAATATTTCCACATTTATTTCACAATTTGGAAATATTATAAAAAGTAATAATAAGGATAAATTTTTAGAATATTTTTCATCTTCACCATCGCTAGATGATGCTTTAAAAAAATATGGCTCAAAAGTTTATGAATATGAACTAGAAGGGAAAATAATAATAAAAAATTTAAGGATATATGTAAAATGACTAAAAGTAATCTTGCAAGTATAGATGTTGGGTTAAAAAGGATAGGATTAGCTATTTGTTTACAAGATACTTTAGTTATACCAAAAGAGCCTATCCTTAGAAAAAATAGAAATCAAGCAGCATTTGAAGTAAAAGAGTTTTTAGATTCTTGGAATATTGATAAACTTATAGTAGGTCTTCCTCAAGGTGGTAGCAGTGAAGAAGAAATGA
>JALUNR010000200.1 GCA_027055005.1 Campylobacterales bacterium | reverse complement strand
ATGAACAGTAAAGAAGTAGCAAAAAGATTTGGTGTAAGTAATATTTATATCCAAAAATTAACTAAAAAAGCATTTGAGAGTGGTAAAAAGTTTATCTCTCTCAAAGGTGAAAAAGTAGCTTTCAATATAATCCATACAAATACTGGCAGAGGAGGTAAAACTTACTCATACACCATAATAGATGAAAGTAAAATCATAAAAAGCAAAGTAAAAACTCAAACTATAGATATGAGTGAGCTACCAAGGGTAGATTTTACTAAGGTTGATTTGGATGAAAAATTAGCCTTAGTAAAGTTTATCAAAAAAACAAATACATCGATAAGAAGCCTTGCTAAGGTTTATGAGATGGATAGCGGTATAAGTGCAAATACCTTATATAAGAGGATACAAAGATGGGTAGAGGCTTATGAAAAGGGTGGTAAAAAGGCACTTATGGATAAAAGAGGAGGTAAAAGAGTCCAAAAGATAGATGAAGAGCTGTTTTTGGCATCTATCTTTAAAAGAGCAAATCTTTTAACCTACTACTCTAAATATGCTTTTTTAGATGCAAAGAAAAATAAAAAGCCTTTTAATCCTTTTGAAATAGAAAAAAACTGCTCTATTACTTATACAGGCTTTGTAAAACACTTTAATAAAGTCAAAAATGAACCTCATATTAAAGCTATCTTGAGTGGTGTTGATGCTATGAGTGAATTAGAGCCTAAATTCTTGATAGAGACAAACTATCCAAATGAGATGTGGGAGATAGACTCTACTAAACTTGACATTATGGTTAAAGTTCCTGTAATAGATGGAAGACAAGAGCATTTTTCAAAAGTAGTGAGTGATGAGTATGTACTAAAAAGATATGCTCTTATAGGTGTAGTTGATAGACACAGCAAAGCAAGAGTTTATATCCTTAATCGAAGTGATACTAGTTACAGTGATGTAAGACTCTTGGAAAAAGCTTTTAAACTACTTGGAAAACCAGAGTTTATCAGAGGGGACAATGGTAAAAACTATGTTTCCAACCACTTTTTAGGGGTTTTAGATGACCTTAGTATAGATTATATAGCTTCAACTCCGTACAAAGGAAATGAAAAGCCTTTTATAGAGAGAGGTTTTAGGTCGTTGCAACATTCATACCTTTTTGAGTCTCTTCCTGGATATATCGGACATAACACTGAGGATAGAAAAGCTATAGAAAACCAAGCAGTAGGTAAAAAGCTAAAAGCTAAAAATGGTGCAGGAACTCAAACAAATCTAACAGAAGAGTTTATGTGGTGGTGGGATGCAGAGGTTGTTATAGATGGACTTATAAACCATATCTTTAAAGAGGCTATGGAGCTACATCAAGAGTTAGTGAGGGTAAAAGAGCCTATTCCTCATCTACATATCTTGCTTGGTAAATCTCACACCAGGACTCTTCAGGCTGAGGGTATTTTCTTTGATAAGAGGTATTTTATCTCTACTGAACTATGGAACTCTTTTGATATAGGGCAAAAAGTAGAAATCTATGAAGATATAGATGATACCAACACTATCTATGCAAAAGCTGGTGATGGATTTATCACTTTGACAAATAGAGAAAAAGTGAGATTGACAGTAGAAGAAGCTAAAGCTATCAAAAAAGCCTATAAAGAGAGAAAAATCAAAGTGCTTAAAGAGGCAGTTAAAAAAGGAAAAATGGTA
>JALUNR010000199.1 GCA_027055005.1 Campylobacterales bacterium | reverse complement strand
ATTTGTAATAGAGTTAGAAGATGATCCAGTATATACAAAAGGATTAGAAAAAGGTATAGAGAAAGGTAAGTTAGAAGGTAAATTAGAAGGACAAATGGAAGAAAAAAAAGTCATAGCAAGAAGTATTTTGGATTTACTTGATGATAAGACTATATCTGAGAGAGTTGGATTGGATATAAAAGAGATAAAAAGATTAAGGCAAATAAAGTGATAAAAATGGGGTCAAGTATTGGGAATGTTAGTATACTTCCCTTGGGGATGATATAATTTTTTTAAGCTATTTTTGTAAAATACAATAGTATAATTATGTAAATTACAAATATATAGGAATATTATGTATAAAAGATCTATCGAAAATATTTTAATGGAAGTGCTAAAAATCTCTCCTGCTGTGTTATTAACAGGTGCTAGACAAGTTGGTAAATCAACTTTATGTTTGAGTTTGGATTATAATTATGTAGTTTTTGATAATCTTTCCCAAAGAGAGGCTGCCGATAATGATCCGGTTGGATATATTTCCAACTTACAAAAACCAGTAACTATAGATGAGATACAAAAGGTTCCGCAAGTTTTAGAAGGGATCAAGATAGATATAGATAAGCATCACAAAAATGGAGAGTTTTTGTTAACAGGAAGTGCAAATGTACTAGATATGAAAAAAGCAAAAGATACACTGGCAGGTAGAATAATACAGCTACAAATGTTTCCTCTATCTGCTAAAGAGCTACATCATAAGCCAAATGAAAATATAGTGGATGATTTTTTTGAAAAAAATATACCAACCCTTAAAGTGGCAAATATATCTTTTGAGGAGGTATTGCAGAGTATCTTAAAAGGCGGATATCCACAAATACATACTATAGAGTCCAAAAGAGGAAGAAGTCTGTGGTTTAACTCATATATCAGTACTTATGTTGAAAGAGATATAAGAGATGTGGGTGAGCTAAGAGACATAACTGCTTTTATAAAATTTTTCAACATCATAGCACCGAGAAGTTGTGGATTGTTAAATAAAGCTGATTTGGCAAATGATGCTGGGCTTAGTGAAATAACAGTAAACAACTATCTTTCTATGTTGGAAATGATATATCAAATCTCTCTTTTAAAAGCATATAGTTCAAATATCTCAAAAAGATTTATAAAATCTCCTAAGTTGTACATGAGTGATAGTGGTGTTTTGTCGCATTTGTTAAACATAACTACAACTCAAGAGTTACTAAACTCAAATAAAAAAGGGGATGTGATAGAAACTTTTATCTATAACGAACTCCTTAAGCACATAAGTTACAGCACGACTATGCCAAACATCTATCATTATAGAACAAATGATAAAAAAGAGATCGATTTTGTTTTGGAAAAAGGTGACAAGATCATTGCTATTGAGGTAAAATCTTCCCATACTGTTAAACTTGAACACTTTAAACATATTGTTGATTTTCAAAAAAAATCATCTAAAAAGATTATAGGAATTGTGTTTTATATGGGGGAAGCCGTTTTGCCATTTGGCGATGGAGAGTATGAACGGTATGCTTTACCGATAGCAACTTTGTTTTAGGATAAAACAGAAAATTAGGCTCAGGTATCGTGGATAAACTTATTCTACTTATAGTTCTTCATTTTCTATAAAGCTAAAATGCTATATAATTATCCTTATAAAAAAGGATAAAGGTTTATCA
>JALUNR010000198.1 GCA_027055005.1 Campylobacterales bacterium | reverse complement strand
CAAAATCACCCTTTTTTGAAGCTGTTATGCTATGTCCAGAATTTGTAAGAATACCACTAAAAAAGCTTTCTCTTAGAGTTCCAATATCTGGATTTTTACAGAGTGCATTAAATATATTTGGATTGGCAAGATATATTTTTTCAGGTTTTTTTATGATACCCTCACCTCTAGAAGTAGCAGAAATCATTTTTATAATTCTTCCTTTTTGAAGAGCATCCAAGTAAGTATATAGTGTCTTTGGGTCAACTTCTACTGAAGCTGATAGAGTTGTGATATTAGGCTTATATGGTGCTGACCTGCATAGTAGGATAAGTATCTTTTTTATATTTCTAAGCTTTTTAGGATCTATACTATAAATTTGCAGTAAATCTATATCTATAGTTTTATTTATGGCTTCTGCTAATTTCATATTTACACTTGCTATGTCTTCTAAATAAAATGGATAAAAACCATACTGAAAATATTCTTTGAAGTATTGAAGAGGTTTGATTTTTGATAATATAGCTTGAGAGTAGTTGCTATGATTAGATAAAATCTCTTCAAGTGTAAGTTTTTCAAACTTCTGTTTAGTTTGTATTTCTAAAAACTCTCTAAAAGATAGAGTGGGAAGAGTATATTTTAAAACTCTTCTACTCAAATCAGCATTATCAAGATGCATTGCTGATGATCCTGAAAATATCACATTTATTTCTAAAAAATCCCATATTGTTTTTAAATCAACAGCAAAATCTTTTTGGTTATGTATCTCATCTAACACTAACAACTTACCTCCAAAAGAAGCAAATTCCTTAGCAATTTCAAGTATAGAGGTTGTTGCCATCAAGGGATGATCTACACTAATATAGAGCATTTCATTATTTGATAGATTTTGTTTTTTCATATATTGTAAAAGCAGAGTTGTCTTTCCTACACCTTTTGCTCCAACTATACCTATTATCCTGTTTTTCATATTGATTTTATGTAGTAAATCTCTCTCATATTCAGGTGTTCTTTTTGCTAGGAACAATGAAGAATACTCTTGTAGCGAGCCTAATAATGACATTTTTGAACCTTTATTTTATTAGTTTGGAACATATTACCTAAAAAATTATAAAAAACAGGGAATATATTCCTTATAGTGTGAAAGTTGAGTTATAAGTAAATAACTCTTTTATAATATTTTCACTAGCTTTTCCTCCACCATATAGATTTGTTGATTGGTATATTTGTGTATTAGTTGATTGGTTATTTGTTATTTGCTTATAGGTATTTAGTATCTTTTCTTTGTCTGCCCCAACTAAAGTATTTACTCCAAGTTCAACAAGTTCCACCCACTCTGTTTCATCTCTTAGAGTGATGCAAGGTTTTTCAAAAAAGTATGCCTCTTTTTGCAATCCTCCACTATCTGTCATGACAAGAGAACAGTTATCTATAAGCCATACCATTTCTAAGTAACCAACAGGGTCTATGATAGTTAAATTGTTATTTGTTATTTGTATATTGGTTAATTTTTGTTTTGTTCTTGGATGTAGTGGCAAAATAATTTGTGTTTCTTTTGCTATCTCATTTAGTGCTTCAAATATAGCCTTTAGTCTTTGAGGCTCATCTGTGTTTTCTGCTCTGTGGATGGTGCATAGGATGTAGTTATTGGTTATTGGTGTATTTGTTATTGGTTTTTGGGCTAAATTTTTATAGAAAATTGCTCCATCTTGCATGACATCACCTACATTGATTATTAGTTGATGGTTGTTAGTTGATAGTTTGAAAGGGAAGCCCTCTTTTTTTAAGTTTTCTACTGCAGTTTGAGTGGGGCAAAATAGTATATCACTTACTCTGTCGGTTAGTATTCTGTTCACCTCTTCTGGCATTTTCATGTTAAAACTTCTTAACCCTGCTTCAACATGAGCTAGTTTTATATGAAGTTTGCTAGCAACTATCGCTCCTGCTAGTGTAGAGTTGGTATCTCCATAAACCATAATCCAATCTGGTTTTTCTTTAAGAGCTACTTCCTCAATCTTTTCTATCATCTGTCCAGTCATAGCTCCATGACTTTTACCACCAATCCCTAAAAAATAATCAGGCTTAGGGATTTTCATCTCTTCAAAGAAGATATCGCTCATGTTTGCATCATAGTGTTGACCTGTGTGGATTATAATCTCAGCGATTAGTTTTTGGTTTTTGGTTTCTAGTTTTTTTTGTTCTTCTTTTTCTAAAAACGAAAAACCATCAACTAACAACTGATTATGTTCCATAATCTTCCTACTTACGGTTCCTGCTTTTATGAACTGTGGTCTTGCACCTAGTATTGTTAAGATTTTCATTTTTTCAGCCTTTTGTATAAATCTATAAGTTTTTGACTTTCTTTTTGCCAGTTATATTCATTTATTGCTAATTTTTTATTTAACTCTCCGATTTTTTTTACTAATTTTTTATTTTTCATTAAATAATCAATTGTTTTAGCAATATCTTTTGGATTTTTCGGATCAACATACAAAGCACTTTTGTCAAAAACCTCTTTCCAATAATCAAAATTTGACATAATCATAGGTTTACCACATGCCATATACTCAAAAGGTTTAGTCGCTAAAGTATATAAATGGTTAGGTACAGGTAAAAAAGTAATAATACCTATATCGGCACTATTTATATAATTAAAAACTTCATAGGCTTCTACTATTCCAAAATATTTTACATTTTTACACCCACTCTCTATCCTATTTTTTAACTGTTTCTCTGTAATTGGTCCTAAAAGCCAAAGTTCATAATCATCCAACTTCTCAAAAGCATCCAAAAGCTCATTTATTCCTCTAATCTGTGTCATACCACCCACAAAAATAACAGATGGTTTAGACTTTTGTATCTCTATCTCTTTCATTTTTGAAAAATTGGGCAATATTGGAAAATTTCTTAGAGTTATTAAATTTTTATGTTTAAATCTTGCACTAATATCTGGTCTAGCAGTTACCAAGGCATCAAAATATTTTGCTGAAAAAAGTTCAATTTTATCAAAAATAAAAGATATCACTTTTTTAAAAAAATTTGATTTTATATAGGGCTTAGAAAGTATGGAAGCTGGATTGTTTTCATGAATATCGTAAATAACTTTTTTTCCTATAAACTTAAGGTATAAACCAACAATAATAAGTTCCGGATCATGAAAATGGTAAATATCAGCATCTACCTCTTTGCAAACTTTTAGCATATCCAAAAAAGATGTTTTCAGCATCCTTTTTAATCTACCACCTTGAGCTTTTTTAAACCCTATAATTTTTATACCGTTTACTGTTTTACTCTCCCCTCCAGCTACAATCAAGCTTACATCATACCCAGTATTTGCCAAACTAACACACTCTTTGTAAAAAATTCTATTGTCATTTTGTGGATGAACAGAGGTTATATGTGCAATTTTCAAAAATACTCCTTTAACAACTCTTCTGTGTTTAAAGTTTTATAATTTTTTACTAAATACTCTAAATTATTTAAAACAACTTTACTTAAAGTTTTTGGATGCATTACAAATGAAATCAACTCTTTATCTTTTATTTTTCTTAATGACTTTTTAAAAAACCATTTTGATTGCCCCTCTATAGTTGCTCTTCTTAAATTTGTTTGAAACAATCTTTTTAAGACATTACCCTGAACATTTGCACTTGCCAAACCTTTTCCATCACCAAATATTTTATCCTTTTTTAACTTTTTTAAAATATTATTTATAGCTAAATCTATTCCAAACATTCTATATGTTGTTACAGGAATTTCTAAGAATTCACCACTTTTATCTATTTTATTTACATTATTACTAAATCTATAATACTCTTCATTTGGTACATCTCTAAAGTCGTAATAATGCATAGGCAACTCTTTTTTATAAAAACCTGGACAAACTGACATATCAACAACGACACCACTCTTTTCAAATGCATTTTCTAAAACTTCAAAAGGGGTAATGGACCACCCTCCTGCTCTAAAAGCCTTTACTTTTTGCTCTGTTATCTCTTCAAGAGTCTCTACCCCATCAACAAATAGTTGCTCTATCTTCTCCTTTGATAAAGAGTGCAATCGGTAATGTTCAAAACTCTCAAATATCCATCTAGCCCCATTTGGTTTTGCATCTAACCATTGTGGATGTAAATGAAGCTCAACAGAAGAGCCGATTTTAACAAGCTCTTTTAACTGCTTTGCAATAGCTTCAAAATCTCTAGAATTATATTTCTTCAAAGTTAAAAGGTAAGTTGCATCTACAAAAAATATAGCTTTTGCACTACTTTCTTTTAATAATTTTATAATTTCATCTGTAGGCTCAATTATAGATTTTTGTGCTGTTCCGCTGTCAAAGCCTAAAAAAAGTTCATAGTCAAAAGTTAAAATGGCTCTTTTCATCTACTGCTCTCTTGGTCAATTGCATCGCCCAAATAATTTTGCCCTCTTAATTTGTATCGTAAATTTTGGATTGCATAAATCATCTTAACCTTATACGGTTTATAAATATATTTCCATAAAAATCCTCTCTTCAACTCTCCGCCAAACCTGCTTTTAAAGCGTTGAATCCCTTCTAATTTGCTCCCCTTTTCTACATTTATCCTAGCACCCATAAAATCATACTTTTTAACACCTTCTTTTTTCAAATCAAGCATTGCAATATAGTGCATATAGTTTAAACTACCAGTGTGCGGCCTTGCAATGCTGCCTCCATAAAGATAAAAGGCGCCATGCATATTATACAGCAACACGGCAGAACCCTGCACTTCTCCATCTTTAACAGCTATATAAAATTTAGAAAAACTTTTTAATTTTACCAGCTCTTCATAAGAAGGATAACCCCTGTTTAATCTCTGCATTGTCTCTTTTAAATTTTCATAAACAATGCCGATATCTTCTGTTTCTTTAACCTCAATTCCATCTTTAACAGCTTTTCTTATAACATTGCGGTGTTTAGAGTGCATATTTTGCAAAATATCATCTTCGCTTTGCGTTAAATCCACTACATAACTGCCCCACTCTATACCTTTTGCCCCATCAGGCACTTTTTTAAAAAGCACATTAGCCAATGGCTGGGCTATCATATCCACATTTAACTCTTTTGCCTTTTTGATAACTTCATTTAAAAAAGCAATTTCATCGAACTCCTTGCTTAACACTATGGTTTCACTTGTAAAAACAAGTTTAGAAAATATGCCTCTTCTGTCAATATAAAATGGCAAAACAGCCTCATCTGATACAAACCAGCCATACTCGTCAGACTTACTCTGCAAAAACTCTTTTGTTCCAAAAATTGGCAGATGTTTTTTAAATTCTCTGTCTTGCTTAGCTATTTCTATTTTTTGCTTCATATAAACAATTCCGTATATTTTTTAGTAATATTTTCTAAATTAAATTCGCCATAATCTAGTTTTAAATTGTTTAATTGATTATTTAAAATAATATCCAACATATTTCTAATTTCATTTGTATTATAAGAAACGGTTATTTGCCCAAACTCTTTTAATTTTTTTGATAGTTCTCCTCCATTAGAAATATGGATAATTTTTTTATTCAACATCATATAATCGAATACTTTTGTTCCAAAAGCATATGGATACAAAGGTGAATTAATGGACAAGCAGTAATCATATTCATTTATAATGCCAAATATTTCTTTTGGTGAAACAAGCCCTTTAAAATTGACAATACCTCCTTTTAAAAGTTTTATATATTTAGGATTTAATTTCGAACTATCATAAGAAGAATAAATGTCAATTTTAAATTGCACTCTTTTTGCCTCTTGCATATCTAACAATATATCACAAATTAATTCTAAAGCTTTTATCCTGCCAAGCCCCAGCCCCCCAGCATATACAATCTTTATTTTATCTTTTTTTTTTTCTTTTACAAATTTTAATTTTTTTATATCATCTTTATCATATCCATTATAAATTGTAATAAACTTACTTTTATGCTCTTTAAATCTACTAGACATCCTATCTGTAATATCTTGAGTTACATTTACTATTATATCACTATTTTTTACTGTAAACCACTCCATGTAAACTGATTTTTCTTTTTGCCAAAAGAATTTAAATGTTGTAAGATATTCATATGGAACATCATCATTCCAATTATCCCTAAAATCTTGAATTAACTGAATATTTGGCAAATCTACTTTAAGATAAGAAGCATAATATGCTATAGAGTGAGGAGGAGAAGAAACAATCACATTTTTTATATCATTTTCTATAATAATCTTTTTTGCTTCAGGCAACATATATTTCGCCCAGTTTTGTGCTATATCTATATAAAAAAAACTCTTTTTCAATAAAACATTAATAACTTTTTGCAAAAAAGATATATATTTATTTGAAGATAAACTCATAAGCCATAATGGATAACCAGCTCTAATTCTGTGAATAATAATATTATCATTCCCCTCAACATCATGCAACCAGTTTACTTTATCTTTCTTTTGATAGTTAATAGTCAATACATGCACTTTATAACCATCTCTGGATAAATATTTAGCAAACTTTGCCCATCTTCTTGTTCCAATACCTCCCATTGGAGGAAATTTGTATGCAATAATTAATATATGCTTCATTTTACATTCCATAATTTTTTCCATTTATACAAACAGTAAACTCTCCAAATAAATGACCAATCTTTAAACTCATTTTTCTGATATTGCTTATAAATTGAATGTAGCTTTTCTTTGTCTAAAAAGTCAAATATCCCTTTTTTTTTAATAGCTTTAAATGCTTTATCCAATTCATCCTTCAAAAGCGTTTTTTGCCACAACTCTTGCGGAGATACAAAACCCATTTTATCTTTTCTTTCTAAAATTTCTCTAGGTATTTTACCCTTTGCAATCTCTCTTAAAACTACTTTTGAAATTCCATTATTTATTTTATGCTGATTATTTAAAGAAAAGGCTTCTTCAACCAAATTAAAATCTAAAAAAGGCAATCTGCTTTCTAAGGAAAAACGCATAGAATTTCTATCTTCATATCTTAAATACTCTCTTAAAGCAGAAAAGGTCAAGCTGTTATAAAG
>JALUNR010000197.1 GCA_027055005.1 Campylobacterales bacterium | reverse complement strand
GGAACTAAGCTTCCAAGCCTTGGGCATATAAGCTATGATGAGATGTATGAGGGATACAAAAAGAGTGCTGAGGGGTTAGTTGATGGAGGATGTGATCTTTTCTTGTTAGAGACTTGTCAAGACCCACTTCAGATAAAAGCAGCCATCCATGCTTGTAGCGATGTAGCTAAGCAAAAGGGCAAAGATATACCTATTATGGTTTCGGTAACTATCGAGCTTAGTGGGACTATGCTTATAGGAACTGATGCTAAAACTATCGCAACTATTTTAGAACCATTTGACATCTTAACTTTAGGTTTTAACTGTGGTACAGGACCAGAGCAGGTCAAAAAGCATGTCAAAACTCTAAGTGAAGTTTGGAGTGGATATATCTCAGTTCACTCAAATGCAGGACTTCCCCAAAATAGAGGTGGATTTACATTTTATCCGATGGGACCAGATGAGTTTACATCTCTTCAAAGTGAGTTTTTAGAGATAGACGGGGTTTGTGTTTTAGGAGGATGTTGTGGAACTACACCTCAACACATTGCAAAGCTATCCCAAAATGTTAAGGATAAAAAACCAAAAGCTCCAATAGGCTCGCATCCTACATCTTTGGCAAGTCTGTTTGAGACAAAAGAGTTAAAGCAAAATCCAGCTCCTTTTTTAGTTGGTGAAAGAAGTAATGCCACAGGAAGTAAAGCTTTTAGAGAACTACTTTTAGCAGAAAACTATGAAGGAACCTTGTCTGTAGCCCAACAACAAGTAAGATATGGAGCTCATGGTATAGATATAAGTGTAGGTTTTGCAGGAAGAGATGAAAGCAAAGATATGCAAATCCTCTCATCTTTGTATGCTCAAAAGATAACCCTACCTCTCATGATAGACTCTACCCAAACAAAAGCTATCGAAATAGGTCTGAAAAATGTAGGTGGAAAACCTATCATAAACTCAGTAAATCTTGAAGATGGTATCGAAAAGTTTGATACAGTTTGTCAGTTAGCAAAAAGATTTGGAGCTAGTTTAGTTTGTCTTACCATAGATGAAAAAGGTATGGCAAAAACAAAAGATGAAAAAGTAAAAGTAGCCCAAAGGATTTATGAGTTAGCTACAAAAAAACACGGACTTAATCCAAAAGATTTAGTTTTTGACTTGCTTACCTTTACAGTTGGAAGTGGAGATGAAGAGTATTTTACAGCAGCCATTGAAGTGATAGAAGCGATAAAAGAGTTTAGTACTATGCACCCAGAAGTTGGCTTTGTTTTAGGAGTTTCTAACATCTCTTTTGGACTTGATAAACACGCCAGAGAGTATCTAAACTCAGTCTTTTTATACCACTGTGTGCAAGCTGGTCTTTCTATGGCGATAGTAAATGTAAAAAATACAATCCCCATCCATAAGATAAGTGATGAGGATATAAAGGCATGTGAAGATTTGCTTTTTAATAACCGTGAAAATGGAGACCCTCTTTTTAAGTTTATAGATCACTTTTCAAATGTAAAAGCAGTTGATAACGATAAAGCCGAAGAGGAGTTTAAAAAGCTTTCAACAAAAGAAAAACTTCACAAACTTCTTCTTGATGGAGATAAGGAGAGGATGTTAAAGTTACTCCCTGCCGCAAAAGATGAGATAGATGCAGAGATTATTGTAAATAAAATCCTTATAAATGCTATGAAGGAGGTTGGAGAGCTTTTTGGAAGTGGAAAGATGCAACTTCCATTTGTACTCCAATCAGCAGAAACGATGAAAGCAGCAGTTGATTTTCTAAATCCATATCTGCCAAAAAAAGAGAAAACTTCACAAACTACACTAGTGCTTGGAACTGTAAAAGGTGATGTTCATGATGTAGGAAAAAATCTAGTTGATATTATCCTCACAAACAATGGCTACAAAGTAGTAAATATAGGAATAAAAGCTGATATTGAAGAGTTTGTAAAAGCTTACAAAGAGCATAAAGCAGATGCGATAGGAATGAGTGGGCTTTTAGTAAAATCAACAGCTGTGATGCTTGAAAACTTAGAGTTTTTAAAATCACAAGATATAGATATACCAGTTTTGTTAGGGGGAGCAGCTCTGACTAAAAAGTTTGTTGATGAGTATTGTCGTCCACAATATGACGGGGCTATCTTTTATTGTCGAGATGCTTTTGATGGTATAACTTCTATGAGTAGGATAGAGGAGGGTAACTTAGATACAAATCTAGGAAGTGATAACAAAGAGGTAGAGGTTAAGATAAAAGAGAAAAAAACAAAAGTTATACCACCATATGAAGAGATAAAGATGCCCTCCACAGTAGAGGTACCAAATCCACCTTTTTGGGGAAGAAGAGTCTTAGACCAAGATGTAAAAGAGTTGTCGTTTGATTGGATAAATCACAAGCTACTTTTTAGCTCAAGATGGGGATACTCAAACAAAGGTTTATCAAAAGATGAAAAACAAAAAATCATAAATGACAAAATGTACCCACTTTTTGAGAGTCTAAAAAGTGAGATTTTAAAAGAGGGGTATTTAGATCCAGTAACTTTGTATGGCTACTATCCATGTCGAGCTGATAAAGATACTCTTTTGATATTTGACCCAAGTGAGGGATGGAATAATCAAAGTGAAATAAACACCGAACCACTTGAAGTTGTAAAGAAAAGAGTTATACACAAGATAACTTTTCCAAGACAAGGTAGAAAACCATATCGATGTTTGGCTGATTACTTTAGAAGTGATAGACATGATGTGATAGCTTTTACTCTTGCTAGTGCTGGAAATATTTTTAGTAAAATCGAGTCAAAACTCTATGAAGAGGGAAAATACACAGACTACCACCATCTTCACGGACTAAGTGTTGAGCTTGCTGAAGCGATAGCAGAGATACTTCACAAGCAGATAAGGTTAGAGCTAAACATAGCAGAAAATGAAGGACACAGTATAAGAGATGTAAAACTAGCCAGATACCATGGAGCCAGATACTCTTTTGGATATGCAGCTTGTCCAAACTTAGAAGATAATCGTGTGATTTTTGACCTTTTAAAACCAGAAGAGTTTGGAGTGGAGCTTGGAGAGACTTTTCAAATGCACCCAGAGCAAACTACTTCAGCCCTTGTTGTTCACCATAAAGAGGCACTATATTTTGCAGTTTAGTTATGAAGCTTAAAAACCTTATTATTTGTCCAAAATGTCAAAGTATTCACAAGAAACTTCCTTTAAAAAAAGGTGAAGTGGCAAGATGTACAAATTGTAGAGAGATATTATATAAAGATGGAAGAGATATTTTAAAATTTTATCTTTCTTTTTCTTTTACAGCTTTAGTTTTTTTATCTATATCTATGTTTTTCCCTATTGTAAATATTGATTTAGCAGGTTTTGATAGTTCTTTAAATATACTTCAAGCTGTTATCTCTCTTTTTGATAGTGGGTATAATTTAGTAGCTTTATTTTCTGGATTTGTTTTAGTGATTTTTCCTTTTTGTGTGATAGTGTTTTTATTTTTTGCTGCACTTTTTATGCAATTAAAAATTTTTAAAAATATCGTTAGATGGCTTTTGATAATAGTAAGTTTTTTGGATCTTTGGAGTATGTTAGATATATTTTTTATCTCTATTTTAGTTGCTACTGTAAAGATTTTTGATTATGCTACTATATCAGTAGGAATATCATTTTATTCTATGGTGGTTTTTATACTACTTGAAATATACCTTACAAAACATATGAGAATAGAAGAACTTTGGGATGAGTGGGAAGAGATATGGGGAAAATGATATGAGTGAATTTATACGATGTAAAAGATGTGGAGCTACAAACTATAAAATCAATAAAAAATGTAGAAGATGTGGTTGTAACTCTGTACAAATATCTAAAAACTCTCTAAATATATCTTTTGCTTTTTGGCTAAGCGGACTTGTATTTTATTTTCCTGCAAATATTTATCCTATTCTTAGCAGTTCAAAGTTTGGACATCCAACTCAAAGTACTATCATAGGTGGGATGCTAAATCTTTGGTCTAGTGGAGATTATCCTGTTGCTATTATTATTTTTTTAGCCTCTATTATGATACCAATACTTAAGTTTTTGATTTTGATTTATTTGATTATTAGTATAAAATTTAAGCTTTATGAAAATAGAAGAGATAAGATAAGATTATATCATTTTATAGAATTAAGTGGTCCATGGTCTTTGATAGATGTTTTTGTAGTAATTATATTAACAGCATTGATACATTTTAAAAATATTGCTATAATACCAGGAATTGGTGCAACATCTTTTGCTGTTATGGTATTTTTTACAATACTAAGTGCAATGAGTTTAGACCAGAGAGTTTTAGGAGACATCGATGCAAACTATAGATGAAGTGGAAATAGAAAAGTCAAGGATAAATTTTATTATCTGGCTTATACCATTGTTGGCACTTATAGTTGGTGGATGGTTGCTATATGATTATTACTCTAAAATAGGACCACTTATCACTATCACTTTTAAAAATAGTGGAGGATTAGAACCAAAGGTGTCTAATATCAAATATCGTGATGTAAAAATAGGTGTTGTTGAAAAAGTAGAAATACTAAAAAAAAGTGAAGGAGTAAAAGTTTATGCTCGTATTCATAAAGATGCAGAACCATTTTTGAACTCTACTACAAAGTTTTGGATAGTAAAACCTGAAATTGGACTTGGTAAAGTAAAGGGTTTGGATGCTCTTATGAGTGGATCATATATACAAATGTATGCAAAATTAGGTAATAAACTTAAAAAAAAGTATAAAGGGTATGATGATACTCCCAATAATTTAGAAAAAATGGATGGAGATATCTATGAACTTGTTTCCAAAAGTAGTTTTGATCTTAGAAGCGGTAGTGTTCTTTATTATAAAGGTGCAGTTGCGGGAAATATAAAATCAGTAACCCTCTCTAAAAATGGTAAAATTGTTAAGATATATATATTTGTCAAAAAAAATTATGCAAAATTTATAAACTCTACTACAAAATTTTATAATACAAAAAACTTTTCTGTTTCTATGGCTGATTATGGGATAAATGTGGAGGTTGGTTCACTTTCTCAAATACTCTTTGGTGGTGTAGAGTTTTACACTAAAAACTTAACAAAAAAAGATAGCAAAAAAGTCAAAAACTTTTATTTATATCCAAATAAGGATGTGGCATTAAATAAAAAACTTGGTTTGAAAAGAGAAAAATATGTTGATTTTAAACTAAAATTTAAAAAAGGAGTGGGATATCTTTCTATTGGAAGTTTAGTTAAGTTGGATGGTTTTAAAGTAGGAGAAGTAAAGGATATTGTTTCATATTATGATGTAAATAGTTTAAAAATAAACTCCTATGTTATAGCTTCAATAGATATAAGTGCTTTTGAAAGTGATAATTTGAGTGCATTTAAAGGTTTAAAGTTAGCGATAAAAAATGGACTTCATGCAAGACTTGATGAAGTAAATCCTCTCATCAGCTCTCTTTATATAAACTTAGTAAAAACAAATGATAGTGAAACTCTTATAAAAGGTAAAAAGTATTATATCTTTCCAACTACTCTTTCATCTATGAGTTCTATATCATCTCAAATAAATTCACTAGTTACTAAACTTTCAAAAATAAATATAAATAAAGCAGTTGATAGTTTTTCTTCAACTCTTCAATCTGTAAAAAGACCTCTCCATGATATGTTAACTCATTTAGATGAATTACTAAAAACAAAAGATACAAAAGAGTTACCAAAAAATATAACAAAAAGTTTACAAAAAATAAACGACTCACTAAAGAGCATAAAAAAACTATCATCTTCTTATGATAAAGACTCAAACTTTGCCAACTCTCTAAACAAAACTTTAAAAGATATAGATAAAAGCTCACTTGAGCTAAAAAAAGTTTTAAATAAGATAAATAAAAAACCAAATGCTTTGATATTAGGGGATTAAAATGAAGTATATTTTAACTATTTTGATGATTTTTATTTTAGGATGTAGTGGAAAGATAAACTATCTTTTAGTAAAACCGCCTACTATCTGTAAGGTTAAAATTAAAAATCTATCTTTAGGAGTAAGAGATATTGGGCTGCCATTTTATCTTCAAGATGGAAAACTTCCCTATGCAAAAGCTAATAAAATAGAGTTTTTTGACTCATACTTTGCAAAAGATGCTGAAGAATTTATCAAAAAAAGAGCCATAAATATACTTCAAAACTATTATAAAGATGCTTTTGATTACCCTTGGGAAAATAAAAGGGCAGACCTAATAGTGCAAATAAATATAAAAAGATTTATAACTATAAACAAAACTTTAACTCTAAATGCTAGTTATGATATTTTAAATAAAAATAAAAAAGTTATAAAAAGAAAAAATTTCCATAAAAGCTTACGATTAGCAAAAGTAAATGAAAATACTGTTTTAGAAGGTATGGAAGAGTTGTTTGATGAGTTTATAAACTCCATAAGTCAAAATTAAATTCACAATAAAGGATAATATTGAAATTTACCATAGATGCAACAGATGGCAAAGCTAGAGCTACAACTATAAATACAGCAAACTCAACTATTCAAACCCCAGTTTTTATGCCTGTTGGAACAGTTGGAAGTGTAAAAGCTTTGGATGCAGAGGATATGTTAGAGATTTTAAAAACAGATATTATTTTGGCAAACACTTATCATATGTATCTAAGACCAGGAGATGAGGTTGTAAAAGAGTTTGGTGGACTTCATGATTTTACAAAGTACAACAAATCATTTCTAACCGATAGTGGAGGATTTCAAGCCTTTTCACTCTCTAAAAACTCAAAACAAGATGAAAATGGTATCATGTTTAAAAGCCATATTGATGGATCAAGGCACTACTTTACACCTAAAAAAGTTATCGATATACAGGTAAATCTAAACTCAGATATTTTAATGATACTAGATGATCTTATAGCTCTTCCAGCAGAAGAAAAAAGGATAGAACTTTCTATAAAAAGAACTACAAAGTGGGCAAAAGAGTCGATAGAGTATTTTAGAGCTTTACAAAAAAAAGGAGTGGCAGAGCATCAAAATATCTTTGC
>JALUNR010000196.1 GCA_027055005.1 Campylobacterales bacterium | reverse complement strand
ATCCTCAATTTATTATGTAGATAAAGGGGATTTTTTGATAGATGAGAACTACACTGTTGAAATAGGTGGCAGGAATAAAGGTTTTGAGCGTCCGAGCAAAGCGACAACCCCACAGGATGAAATCCGAGGACAAATAAAAGATATAAAAAACTCCTTTGTAGTAGCAGATGATATAGAGATAGGATTTAAAAACAAAATCCCTCTTTGGCTTTTTGGTTTTTTGTATTGATTTATAAGTTTTTCAAATACTCTCTTACATCCCTCTCAAGACTCTCTTTAACAGACTTTGGTTTAAGTACTTTTATATGATATCCAGTTTATGAGATATAAAAAGAGTAATTTATAGTTTAAACAATAGTGGATATGCCTAATCAAAGATTAGCTCATCCCAACAAAAAGTAAAAATACTCCCTATAGGCTTGTTTGCGAAGTGTTTTTATCGATTTGCCCTCTTTGTTTACTACAATCTCGCCATCTTCTATAATCTTAAAAAACACTTTGCCTTTTTCTATCTCGCCAAAAGACTCTTTTAAAATTACTTTTCTACTTTTAGCTAAAGCTAAAGCCATCTCTTTAAAGTTTATATTTATGTTAGAGTTTTGTTTAAAAGCCAAGTGGTAGTGAATAAAAAGCTTTGCTAAAAAATCTTCAAAAAGCTCTTTATTTAAATCGTGCAAGAGATATAAGTATCCATAAAAGAAATCTTTTAACAAAACCTCGCTTTCTAACTCAAACTGAGAAAAGTTAAGCCTTAAAGACAACTCTTCTAAAAACAGTTTAGAGTTAAAACTCTCAATAGTTTTTATAGCATAAGTTGTATCTTTATCTATCTTATAAAACTTTATAAACTTCTCTATCTCCAAAAGATAGTAACTTTTACCCAAAAGTTTATAATACTCCAAAAGTTTTTTATCTCTATCCAACCTTCTAAACAAACTCTTATGCTCTTTTACCAACTCTAAAACATTTTTAAGAGGAACTGCATATAACTTTTTTGCCAAAAATTTTCCTTTTAACTTTGGAGCGGGCGACGGGAATCGAACCCGCGTAACTGGATTGGAATTCCAATACTGGGTCTGAAGCCCAGCGCACAGCCATTATGCCACGCCCGCAAAAAAAACAGTGAGATTTTACCATAATCTAAAAAAAGATTTGCTAAAATTAGCTAAAGTTAAAATTTAACAAACACCAAATAAGTACTCACCATAACAAGCAAACTAAAGTAGCTCGGGTTTACCGCCGGGTAAAATAGATTTGCTTTACCAAAAAGAGGTGGTTTAAAAGAAAAGAGTGTTGTGGCTATATACTGTATCTGACGAGAGCCAGGAGGGATACCTGGTTAGTAAGCGGATGGAGTGTTATAGCTTTTGGTAGGCAACACTTTGTCTTCTATCCTCTTAAGTAGTGCTGTTATGCTCTGAAGAAAAGGTTTGATGGTTTGTATAGCTACACTTTCAAAGTAGAGTTTGCTCTTTTTTGGAAGTGTTGCAAAAGAAAGGAATGAGATGAATAAAACTAAATTAGGTTTAGCAGCTTTGGCTATGTCAACAATAGTATCTTGAACACAAGCTCAGGCAAATGACTTATTATGACAATGTGATTATAATCATAACTGAATAATTGATTGAAGAACATATTTAAAAGATTTAAAAAAGAAATTAAAATCAGATTGAGATTATAGTTCAGAAGATAAG
>JALUNR010000195.1 GCA_027055005.1 Campylobacterales bacterium | reverse complement strand
CCTCCTAGGGTAAAGTTAAAATTATATTTTTTTTTAGTTTGTAACTTGTGCGAATTTCCATATTCTACTCCGAGCTAACACACAAAGATTAAAAGCTTCTGAATTATTTACAAACTTTAAGATATAGCTTCTAGCCCTTTTTAGTACTTTAACGGCTACACAAATAAAGTGAAATCTTAACGCTTTAACTTTTTTAGTTTTATACTCATTACCTAAAACTAAATTTTTCATAATAGAAATAAGATTTGAAGAAATTACTGCTATTTGCCACCAAGCTGCATTTGAACCAAAATTATTTGAAGGGAGCTTTCCTCCACATAAATCATGTTTTAGTTCTCCATGAATATGTTCACTTGCACCGCTACGACCATAATATTCTTTTATTACTTCTGAGCCTAAGTCATCTTTATTTGTAACAATTACATGGATTTTATATCTTTGGTTCTTTTCTAAAACTACAGAAGGAAAGGGTAATTTTGGTTCAGGTAACCCAGGAAACTCTGGTTGACCTATGGGTTCTCTTACAACTAGAAATCTATATTTTTCATCTTTTGGTCGTTTTACAACCCAATCTGGCACATAACCAACTTCTGCCCATTTTCTAAACCTTGTAGATTTTTCTGTTTTATTTTTACCCTTTTCTTCAAAAATTTCCCAGTCTTCTTTTTCTATTTTTTTTATTTCATCTTTTAGTGATTGGCAAACACTAACACCAATAATATAATCTACATCTATAAGTTTATGTTTTTGACTATCTTCACAAAAAATAATTAGATCTTCCTGATAGGCTGCTGTATCACTTCTTAAAGTGACTTTCTTCACTTCTTTTGGAAGAAGCTTTAATGACTCCTTAAAAATTCGTAACTGCTCAAAACCTGCAGGTACATTTCCATCTCTAAATTCTGAATAAAGCATCATATTTAACTCTGTAAACCAAACATTAAATGGTTGATAAGCACTAAATCCTTTATAAGAATAAAGAGATGATTTTTTTTGAGTTTCAATTAAAGTTGCATCCATATCTAAAGTAATTTCTTCTTTTGGATTTTTACTGTATGCAAATTTACAAAGTTCACTATTTAACTTCATTAATTCTAATAAATTATTATTTGGTTTTGGAATAAAGGCTTTACCCTTAATTCTTTTTGATTCCTCATCTTTAGAGTGAAATTTCTCTAAAAATCTAAAAAGGGAGCTTTTAGATGGGAGTGAGCTATTTTTACTTTTAGCATTTTTTCTTTGTTTTTTCCCCTTAGTTTTATAAGAAGCAAAAAAAGAAGAAAATATTTCGCAAAGGCCTTTATCTTTTTTTAGTGAATCAATATCTTCAATGCAATCTGCTCCTGTAATATTTAATAGAATTATACTAAAAAGTAAATCTTCATCTTTCCAGTCACTATTTTTACTTTGTACACAAAGCTTCTCTTTTATTGTGTTAAAGAAACCACAACTATAACAAAGTTCCAAAAAAATAGGCATTGAACCAAATTTTGTTATGTTTACTGAATTTTTTTCTTCTTCTAAGTGGTAAGGTAGAATATTTTTTTGTATCATAACTAAGAGCTCCTTTTTTTTTAGTTTTTGTTGATATATTAATTATAAAAGATTGAGCTCTTTTTTCACTAAAATAGTGAAAGTTTTTTATACTAAATGAATCTTTTTTCTTCCTGAAGCTATCATTAACAACAGAAAGTAAAAATAA
>JALUNR010000194.1 GCA_027055005.1 Campylobacterales bacterium | reverse complement strand
GGGTTATATTTGTTATAGGTAAAAATGGGGAAGTTACCTATAAACAAGTTGTACCAGAGATAACACAAGAGCCTGATTATAATGAGGCAATCGAAGCTGCAAAAGCTGCTGTATAAGGGGAAATAAAGTTTATCACTAAAATTAATGGTGATAAACTTTTGTTACTTATCTTCTATTTTCCTATAAATTTTTACGTTATTCTTAACTTTTTTACTTATATTTATAAATTTATTTTAATAAAAATATTATTTAATATAATATTTTCAAATTTTTAATAAAGGAGACAAGATGAAAAAGATAGTTACAAGCTTATCTTTAGGTTTAGCAGCAGTTTTGATGAGTGGTTGTGGTGGAGGTGGAGGTAGTAGTACTCCATCAACTGGAACTGGATACTATATAGATAGTGCCGTTGAAGGAGTAGCATATAAATGTGGAACTCAAGAGGGGAATACAACAAGTAAAGGTGCTTTTACTTTCGATGTTGGCTCTGGATGTGAATTTTATTTAGGTAATATGAAACTAAAAACTGTTGATAAATCAAAACTAAAAGATGGTATAAAAATCCAAGAAACTGATATTAATAAAATCAGAGTTTTACTATCTCTTGATAGTGATGGAGATCCATCAAATGGTATTAGTATAGATATGGATTTAGTAAAAAAAGCTTTATCCGATAAAAACTTTACATCATTTCCTGTTGGTAATACTATGTATGAAGAACTTTTAAATGCTCTTTCAAATGCTGGTGCAACAGATGTTAGTGCAAGTAATGCTACGAAACATCTTTTTGGAAGTTTATTAGCTGGAAAAACTTTTTACACAAAAGAGATAGGAAGTATAACAAGTGTTGCAACATATAGCTTTGATAAAAACTTAACTACTTTAACTGTAAAAGATTCAAAAGGTGAGAGAAACCTACATATAGATATAAATGATAAAGGGGAATTAACTATACCTATATATAGCGAAAATAATCATGCAAGTTTAGTTATAAGTGATATTTCTGATGAATATATAGAGTTAAAAAATGTTTATAATGACGGAAAATTTAAACTATTTACTGATAAATCAAAAGCTGATAAAGAGTATGTAAAAACAGCATTGACTCTTACTCCAGATATGTTAAATGGCAAGACTGTTTATTATTCTTATACTGAAAAAGGTGCGAAGTTCTATGGAAAAGCCACTTTTACTACTGATAGTATAAGTGGAGTTGAGATAAAAAAAAGTGATGGCTCAAAAGAAAACTTTTCTGGTTCATACAGAATAGAAAATAATATTTTATATTTTGAAGGTGATGATAGTGGAGTAATCTTAATAAATAAAAATCCTAACAGTTGGACTATTATGTGGAATGGTGATGGTACTCAAGAAACTTGGTATTTTTCAAAACCAGCAGGTTTTCCAGCAGATTTATAAAAAATAAAACTAAAGTAGATTTTTTTCTACTTTAGTTTAACTTTCTCTTTTTTTATAAAACTCTTTCCTAAACTCTTCAAATCTTTCTTCTAAAATAGCCTTTCTTGCTTCTTTTAAGAGATTTAAATAATAATGCAAATTATGCAGTGAAGCTAATCTAAAATAAGTTAGTTCATGAGAGCGATACAAGTGGTTTAGATAACCCCTACTATATCTTTTACAAGTGTAACAATCACAACTTTTATCTATCGGTTCATCACTTAGTTTATATCTTGCTGCTTTTAT
>JALUNR010000193.1 GCA_027055005.1 Campylobacterales bacterium | reverse complement strand
TTCAATACTAATTCTTGTATTTGAGCAGAATCATTTGTAGGTCTGAAATCAAATCTAGCAACTTCTGTTTCTACATTTGGATTTGCAGCAACAACTTGTTCTACTGGAGAATTACTATTCAATGTAACTGCCAAAGTAGCTGCATTTACAACATTCCATGTAACACCATTTATAGCAGTACCATTAGTTACTGTATTACCAGCTTCATCTGTTGCAACCATACCACTTGTAGGTACAGAAACTGAGAAACTAGCACCAGATAAGTTTGTAGTTGTATCAAGTAATACATCAAATTTAGCTGTACCAGCCTTTGGAACATTTATATTCAAGCTATTAAATGTAACTGTATCACCATTTACATTTTCTGTATCAACAACTTGTCCATTTACTACTAATTTAGCAGTAGAAATATAATCTAATGTTTTACCTGTAGTTGTTGTTCCATTAGCTAAATGAGAAATATTTATATCAGTTGTAATAGTGTTTATAGTTAAACTACCAACATTGTTAGCCTGTACTTGTGCTCAAAGAACTTTGTAGTCTGTAGCACCAGCAACCATAGTATCAGGATTTGAGAAACCATCTACTCTAGAAACAGCAGAAAACTTTGGTTCAACAATTGTAAATGGTCCATTTTCAGCTGATCATTTAATATCACTATCATTTACTACATTATCAGTAGTTGTATATGTAGCATCAACAAATGATCTATTACTTATAGTAATATCATCAACTCTCTCATTATCATATGCTAAAGTACTAGGAGTATCAATTTTTACAGTAAATTTATTTGAACCTTTCAAATTACCATAATAACTAAATTCAGCACAGTTATATCAAGCCATACCATGTTCACAGTGATCACCTGTTCCATAATCATATGTAGATACAACATCTACTAATTTACCATTAATATATAATTTAACATTTTTTACATAATTTTTTTCAATAGTACTAGCACCTGTAATTTGAGTAGTAGATGCTGAACCACTAAATACCTTAAAGTATACATCAAATTTATCAACTTCCATCTCATTTGATACATTTACATTTGCTACCAACACTGGTATATCTGTAGTATCATATGAAATAGTAGTAGCAACTGGACTTTCAGAAGATTTTGTAATTAGATTATCACCTTCGTCAATAGTATTTACTTCCATAGTTGTACCACCATTATTATTCAAATTTACATTTACAGCAGCATTTGTACCAGCTTCCAATGCAGAAATATCAGAAGTCTTATCTACCTTAAATGCAACTGTATCACCAGCTGGAGATTGAACACCTATTATGTCAGAATATACATAGAATGTTCTACTTTCACCATAAGGTATTGTATAATTCATTGTAAATGTTACATATCTACCATCCATTACAGCAGTTGTAGAAACAGTAGTTCCATTTACAACTAATTTTAAGTTATCCAAATCTGTAGCAACAGAACCAATTGTACTGTTATCAGATAATTTTAATCTTACAGATTTAACTACAATATCTTTTTGATGATTATCACCAGCAGTTAATTTAAATCTAGCAACTTCTTTGTTTGTATCACCTACATAGTAAGTATTAGTTGTAGATGTTAATTCTGGTTCGAATTTTAATGTTTCACTTGTATAAGCAGTTGTATGAACAACATATGATTCAATTGGGAATTGACCAGCAACTGTTGAAGATGCTTCTACATCATTAGCAGAAGGAACAGAAACT
>JALUNR010000192.1 GCA_027055005.1 Campylobacterales bacterium | reverse complement strand
ATATATGGATACCAAACACCTTTTTGTTTTAAGCTATCATATACTACTTGTCCAAATTGTTTTGTTATAAGTTTTTGATTTCTTTGCGATGTAGTGAGTTTATATAATTCAATCATATCATATCCACCCTCTTTAAAAGCTTGTTGCTTTCCAACATCTTTTATACTCTCTTGTAAATCTTCATCATATTTGGTACTAATATTAAAAAGGGGAATTGAAAGCTTTTGACCAAGTCCTTTTAAAATATCTTGCATACTTCTACTCTCGTAAAGTGGTTCAATTACTTTATTTCTCAAAGCAAGTGATGGTTCAAGTCTATTGAAACTTACTACCAAATCTTCCCTCTCTAAATATGTACATTCTGGAAGTATGACATCTGCCATCATTGCAGTATCACTAGGCATCGTATCAAGAACAACTACTAAATCCATCATATTAAGCATCTCTTTTGTTTTTGAAATATTTGGCATATTTTGCATCAAATTATGTTTTCGTATAAACATAGCTTTTATAGGATATGGTGCAGTTTTATTAAGCACTTTTTCTCTAAAGTTTAACCAACTACCTCCTTTAAGTGAGCCATAAACGATACCATCTAAATCAAATCTACCTAAAGCATTATTATAAAGTGGCTCATTTATCTCTTCATCATTTAGTTTTATTGGTTTTCCAAAGATAATACCACCTTTTCTATTTATGCTACCCGCTAACGCATTGATAAGCACCATTGCACGACGAAGTTGAAAATCATTTTGACTCCAAACACTTCTGCGACCTAAATAGTAAAGTGGATTTGAAGAGTTAAAAAACTCTTTTGTGATTTGCTCTATTTTAGAAGATGGTATATGGGTTTTCTCTTCTGCCCATTTTGCAGTATATTTTTCTTTTAAAATATGTTTCTTCAATTTTTCAAAATCATCAAAATACTTTTTTACATATTTTTTATCATAAAGTTCTTCTTTAATTGAAATATAAATCATACTTAGACAAAAGGCTAAATCAGTTCCAGGATAAAGAGGTAAATATTCATCTGCTTTTATTGCAGTTACAGTACATCTTGGATCTAGTACTACAAGTTTTTGTTTAGCATGAATCATATCAACACTATCAGGTGTGATTAAAGATTCATATCTGTTTGCACCACTGATAATCATATAATCACTTCCCTCTACATCCATCTCTCCAATATCACCGATGGTGAGTTGTGTTGCACCTAGTTTTGTATTTAAGCAAATACTCCCTTCGTCTAAAAAATTTGCGCTTCCAAGTTTTGAGCCAAAAAATTTAATATATTCATCTTTATTAAAACCTTCTCCATTACAATACGCAATAGTTGAGCGATTGTCTTTTTGTTCATCCAAAATTTTAACTAACTTATGTTTGATATACTCATAAGCTTCATCCCAAGTAACTCTTTTATATCTTCCATCACCTCTTTTGCCAATTCGAAGAAGTGGGTATTTAAGCCTATCTTGGTCATAAAGAGTATTAATACCAGCATTACCTTTTGGGCAGAGCATATTACGACTTTTTGGGAAATAAGGATTTGGATTAAGTTTTGTAATTATTCCATTTTCAACTCTTGCAAATCCTGCACATTTATTTCTACACATATTACAAAGATAAGGAATATTTGTCACTTTTTTATTAGATGTTTTTGTTATTTTCCAATTAGAGGGAAAAGCAGAAGATGCATATATACAAAGAGATATACTAC
>JALUNR010000191.1 GCA_027055005.1 Campylobacterales bacterium | reverse complement strand
ACTTTGTTCATAGCTATCATGCTAAAACAACAGAGCAGTTTACACTTGCTACTACAATCTATGGTTATGAGTTTGCAAGTGCAGTGTGTAAAGACAACATAGTGGGCTTCCAACCCCACCCAGAAAAAAGTCATCAAAATGGACTAAAGATTATAAAAAATTTTGTGGAAATGTAAAGGAAAACTTCATGAACGAGCATTTTATAAAAGATATAGAGATAAAAAACTACAAACTATTTAAAGATTTCAAAGCTAGTGGATTTGCTAGAGTAAATCTTATAGGTGGTAAAAACAATGTAGGTAAAACTGCTTTTATGGAGGCTTGTTATATAAATAGTGGTTCTTTTTCTGTAAAACAATTAGTAGGTCATCTTCAATCTATAAAGTTTATGAGAGAAAATCTAAATATTTTATCAAAGAATATAAAACATAATGTAAAAGATTTTTTAGAATTAACAAATAAATTTGATGTAATTAGTAATATAAATAATACACTATTCAAAATAAAAGATAAAGATGGAATAAAAGAGTATATTTTTAACTTCAACAAGAAACAAGTAAAAGTTAACTCAAATGAGTTTTCTTATGATGTAGACTATAGAGAAAATCTTGAATTTATAGATAATTTTGGATTGTCTTATGCTGAAATAATTCTAGCATATTCATACATACAAAAAAAAGATAAAGAGGAGTATCTAAATAATATTTTAAAAAATTTTGATAAAAATATAAATGCTTTCAAAATAATAGATGATAAACCACAATGTAAAATCAATGATAACTATATAGAGTTAACTGAGCTTGGGGATGGTGTTAGACATATAGTTTCTATTGTAACAAGATTATATCAATGTGAAAATGGATATTTATATATAGATGAGATAGATAATGGTATTCATTATACAAGATTAGATGAATTATGGAAGATTGTTTTAGAAGTATCGAAGCAGCTAAATGTCCAAGTATTTGCAACCACTCACTCAAAAGAGTGTATAGAATCATATGCAAGAGTAGCTAAAAAGTTAGAAGATAATGATATAACTTTTTTTAAAATGGGTAGAAATAAACAAAATATTTTAAATGGAATGGTTTACTCTTATAAATGGTTTATTGACTCAATTGAGCAAGAACAGGAGTTAAGAGGATGGTAAGAGTTTTTGTAGAAGGTAGTGATGATGAAAATTTTATTATAAAATTATTACAAGATTTAGTAAGGAATAATCAGATAAAAAAAATTAATTTTAAAAATTATATCAATATTATGAATGGAAAATCAAAACTATTAGATTATAATCATGAAAAGTATAAACAAGTTGCTGAAGAAATAAAAATTGGAGAGATAGAAAAAGTTTTGTTTATTTTTGATTGTGATTTTGAAAAAGATGATAAAAAATGTGGTGGAATGGAAAATTCAAAAAATTGTTTTGATAATTTAATAGGAAATTTAGCTTGGAAAATTGAAACTGATGTATATATTTTTGATAAAAATTTAGATTATTTTTTATTAGAAACTATTAATAAAAATGATTGTTATGAAGATTTCAATGATTTAGTAGATTGTATAGATATTGAAAAGTTAAAACCTAATAGAAAACCAATAGCTAATTTATATAGAGATTTGTATCCTGCTTCACAGTTTAACTTCAAACATACAAATTTTAATACACTCAAACAAAAACTAAAAAACTTATTTGAAGGAATAAACTAAATGCAAATACTACCAGCGATAGATTTAAAAGATGGACAAGCAGTAAGGCTTACTAAAGGTTTGATGGATAGTGCAAAGATATATAGTAGTGAACCTTGGCAGATAGCAAAGAGGTTTGAAGAGATGGGAAGCAAGTGGCTTCACTTGGTGGATTTAAACGGTGCATTTGCAGGTGAGCCAAAAAATATAAATCAGATTAAAAAAATTCGAGATAATACCGATATACTTATTGAACTTGGTGGAGGCATCAGAGATGAAGATACCATCAAGAGATATTTGGATCTTGGAATCGATAGGATTATACTTGGTTCTATCGCTCTAAAAAATCCAGATTTTGTAAAAAAAGTAGCAAAAAAGTATCCAATTGCAGTAGGTATAGATGCGATAGATGGATATGTAGCAGTAGAAGGATGGGCTGATAAATCAACTGTCAAAGCGACTGATTTAGCCAGAGAGTTTGCTGATGCAGGTGTAGAGGCTATCATCTGTACCGATGTGGGTAGAGATGGAACTTTAAGTGGAGTAAATGTTGACTTTACAACTGATATAGCAAAAGCTTCAAAAGTTGCGACAATCGCAAGTGGAGGAGTTAGAGATTTGGACGATATACTAAAACTAAAAGACAGCGGTGAAGTGGCTGGAGTTATCGTTGGAAAAGCATTTTATGAAGGAACTTTAGATTTGGAAGTTGCCTTCAAAGAGTTAAAAAAATAAAAAAGGATAAGTATGAAGTTTTTAGTGGTAGATGATAGTTCAACAATGAGAAGAATTATCAAAAATACATTAGCTAGAATAGGTCATAAAGATGTAGTTGAAGGTGAAGATGGAGTTGAGGGTTGGAGAGCTATGGAGCAAAATCCAGATGTGGATGTACTTATAACAGATTGGAATATGCCTAATATGAACGGACTTGAACTTGTAAAAAAAGTAAGAAGTGAAGAAAAATATGCTGATATGCCTATTATTATGGTGACAACCGAAGGTGGAAAATCAGAAGTTATAACAGCACTTAAAGCTGGAGTAAACAACTATATAGTAAAACCATTTACACCTCAAGTTTTAAAAGAAAAATTAGAAGCAGTTTTATAGGATATGCAGGATTTTTACTATGAATTAACGGTTACTCCAAAAGAAAGAGTTGATTTTTTTTCATCTTTGCTTTTAGAACTTAGTGGTTTAGCTTTGGAGGAAAAAGGCTCTTTACTAATTTTAAGAAGTGAAGAAGAACTAGATACCATAGAGTGGGCTGTAAAAGAAGCTGCAAATAAACTTGGTATTGAAATAGAAACAACACTACTAAAAAAAGACAATGAAGATTGGATTAGCAAATATAAATCCTCAATCCAACCAGTAGAGGTAGCATCTTTTTACATCAGACCTGAGTGGGAAGAGAAAAAAGATAATTTAACTGATATTATCATAAATCCAGCTCTTGCTTTTGGAAGTGGTCATCATGAGAGTACAAGTTCGTGCATTACTTTTATAGATAAAATAATGAAAGAGTCAAATACTGTTTTAGATGTAGGTTGTGGAAGTGGGATACTTGGTATCTGTGCTTCTAAAAAAGGGGCAGTTGTAGATATTTGTGATACTGATGAGCTTGCAGTTAAAAGTGCAAAAGAAAACTTTTCCTTAAATAACACTCTATTTACTAATGCCTGGATTGGAAGTGCAAATGGGGCTTCTAAAACTTATGATATAGTTATAGCAAATATTATAGCAGATATAATTATTATGATAAACAAAGACCTTAAAAATTGTACAAAAGAAAGTGGATATTTAATTTTATCAGGTATAATCGATAAGTATTTTGATAAGGTAAGAGACAAGTTTAGCGACTTTGAACTTATCGAAGATTTACAAAAAGGGGAATGGCATACATTGCTCCTAAAAAAAATATAGAAATATAGGGAATCAAATGACACCTGAAGAAAATCCGAAAAACAATAAAAACAACAATTTTTTTAACAACAATCCTTTAGTAGTATTTGCAATCTTTTCACTGCTTATAATACTATTTTTTAAGGGAATTGTCGAACCAAATTCAAATCAAAACGGACTTCAAAATACTGGAGTAACAAAGACAACTAGAACAAAGCAGATAAACTATTATGATTTAAAACAACTCATAAAAGAAAAAAAGATAAATTATGTGGCAATAGGAAAGCTCACTATAAAGGCTGTTTCTGATAAAAATGGTTTTAAAACTTTATATTATGTAAAGAAGGTAGATGGTGATAATTCTCTAATACCTCTTTTAGATAAGGAAAATATCCCTTATGGAGGATTTACAGAAAATACTTGGCTTACAGATTTACTTTTTTCCTGGGTAATCCCAGTTTTTTTATTTTTTGGAATTTGGATGCTTTTAGCAAATCGTTTTCAAAAAAATATGAGTGGTGGAATCCTTGGTATGGGAAGTTCAAAAAAACTTGTAAGTAGTGAAAAACCAAAAGTAAAATTTGAAGATGTGGCAGGGGTAGAGGAGGCAAAAGAGGAAGTAAAAGAGATAGTTGATTTTCTAAAAAATCCTCAAAGATATATGAATTTAGGAGCACAAATCCCAAAAGGAGTCTTGCTTGTAGGACCTCCAGGAACTGGTAAAACACTTTTGGCAAAAGCAGTTGCAGGAGAGGCAGAAGTTGACTTTTTCTCTGTTAGTGGTTCATCATTTATAGAAATGTTTGTAGGAGTTGGAGCAAGTAGGGTTAGAGATTTGTTTGAAAATGCAACTAAATCAGCTCCAGCTATTATCTTTATAGATGAGATAGATGCAATAGGGAAAAGTAGAGCAGCAGGTGGTATGGGTGGAAATGATGAAAGAGAGCAAACTCTAAATCAACTTTTAGCAGAGATGGATGGATTTAGCTCAGACCAAGCACCTGTTATCGTACTTGCTGCGACAAACAGACCAGAAGTCCTTGATCCCGCACTTTTAAGACCTGGAAGATTTGATAGACAAGTTTTAGTTGATAAGCCAGACTTTGAAGGTAGAGTGAAAATCCTAGATGTTCATGCTAAAAAGATAAAACTAGCTGATGATGTAAAGTTAGATGAGATAGCAAGACTAACAGCAGGACTTGCAGGAGCAGATCTTGCAAACATTATAAATGAAGCAGCACTTTTAGCAGGTAGGGCAAATAAAATAGAGGTGGAGCAAAAAGATCTTTATGAAGCAGTTGAGAGAGCTATAGCGGGACTTGAGAAAAAAAGTAGAAGAATAAATCCAAAAGAGAAAAAGATAGTAGCTTATCATGAAAGTGGTCATGCTCTCGTTGCTGAGGTTACAAAAGGAGCTAAAAGAGTTTCAAAAGTTTCTATCGTTCCTCGTGGACTTGCTGCTCTAGGATATACTTTAAATACTCCAGAAGAAAATAAGTTTATGATGCAAAAGTATGAACTTATAGCTGAAGTAGATGTACTTTTAGGTGGACGAGCAGCCGAAGAGGTTTTCTTAAAAGATATAAGTACAGGTGCTGGAAATGATTTAGAGAGAGCAACTGATATCATAAAAAGTATGGTAGAGCTTTATGGTATGAGTGAAGTAGCTGGACTTATGGTATTAGCAAAAAGAAGAAATACTTTCCTAAATGGTGGAGTAGAAAAAGAGTATAGTGAAAAGATGGCTGAAAGAGTTGATGAGTTTGTAAGAAATCTACTTGATGAAAGATATAGTGATGTAAAACAAACTCTTACTCAGTATAGTGATGCTATAGAAGAGATGGTAAAAGAGCTTTACAAAACTGAAACTATAACAGGTGAACAAGTTGTAAAAATTATAAAAGAGTTTGAAGAAGAAAATTCTCTTCCATCAAGATTAGTTCAGCCAGAAGATCAAGACGAGGATATCCAAAAAGCTATAAATGGATAAATTTGTCTCTTTTTCATCATCTTCAAAAGAGTGTTTAAGGACTGCTCTTTTGTCCAAAGATTTACCAGTAAATACTTTGATAATAGGTGAAAAAGCAGTTGGAAAAAGTGAGTTAGCAAAGCTAATTTCTCCTAAAGCTCCTAGTTATTTTTTAGGAGAACTTGAAGAAAAACTTATAGGTGGAGAGCTGGACTTAGATTCTATATCAGAAATAATAATCTTAGATATACATAAAACTAATTCAAGTAAATACCTAATAGAACAGTTTGAACAAAAAAGTATAAAAATAATAGCCACAACAATAACCATAAACCAAATTTTAGAAGAAAAATTTTTAGTAAAATTAGAAATACCACCTTTAAGAGATAGAGCAGAAGATGTAGAATTTTTAACAAACAGCTATATAAATGAAGCTAAAAGACTTTTTTTACTAGATAAAAATTTTGATGATATAGATATAGATTTATCTAATAATGCTATTTCACTTAAAAAGTCTATCTTTAGAGCAGTTTTGTTTGACTCTTTAAGCAAAAGTGATGTTATGCATATATTGGAAGATTTTTTATTAAAAGAGTTTGAGCATGAAACTTCATATAAAAATCTTCTTCCTATATTTGAAATCCCACTTTTAAAAGCAGGAGAAAAAGCTTTCAAATCCCAACTCCAAATGGCAAAAAAATTTGATATAAATAGAAACACACTAAGAAAAAAACTTCAAGAAAATGGACTATAAGTTATGATAAATCTATTTTCAAATATAATAGAAAATGATTTGAACCCCTTTTTGATTTTTGACAAAGATTCAAAAGTTATTTACTACAATAAAGAAGCTGAGTATATACTTTCTTATGTAAACTCAAAAGAGATATATGATTTAGCCATAAGCCTTGCTCCTCATAACTATGGTTATAAAAGTACATTTATAGATGTGATATATAACCGTATAAAATACTATGCTATCTTGGTTGGCTATGAGGATGATGATAAGTTAGCAGTAAAATTATACAAAGAGGCGGTAAATGATACTTTTAACTTTAAACAAGAAAACACAACAAAAACCAGTATTTATACTCTTATAGAGTTAGCAAAAAGTAACTTACTATCTAAGTATGATCTAAAGATAAATCAAAACTTTGATCCATCAATTCCTGAGATGAAACTTTTAGTAAAAGAGTTTTTATCACTTCTAAACTATATATTTTCTTTTTTCAAAGACTTCCCACAAGTAAATATCTCAGTATCTATGAAGATAGCAGAAATCATAAGAGTAAACAACAAAAGATACCCAATCTGTGTGATAAAAATCTCTCCGCAACAAATAGCTGAAAATAAAAATGAACTTTTAAAACTATCAAAAGATGCGAACACTACTCTTTTTCTTACTGATGATAGTATTATTTTAGAGTTTGCAGTTGTGGATTGAAAAAATAGCTTTTCTTAAGTAAACTTTAGCTAGATTTAAAAAAACAAACAAGGAGAGAATTATGTTTTACTATAAACAAAAACAAAAAACTACAAAAGTTATCTTTTCTCTTCTACTC
>JALUNR010000190.1 GCA_027055005.1 Campylobacterales bacterium | reverse complement strand
GATTTAGATATTTTAGTAGACTTTGATAATATTGATGCTGATGGTAATGTTTTTTTTAGAAACAAAATAGACGAAATATTTTCTATAGATGAAATTTCAACAGGAGAAAAAACACTTCTTTCTAAAGTATTATATTTGTATCTAAAAGAGATAAAAGATAGTGTGATTTTAATAGATGAACCTGAATTATCATTGCACCCTGCTTGGCAAAACAGAGTTCTAAAACTTTATGAAAAGTTTTCTCAAGATAATAATTGTCAGATAATTATTGCTACGCATTCGCCTCATATTATTGGAAGTGCTAAAAATGAGTGGATACGAATACTTACAGAAAATGGGGTTATTAATGATGTATTAGCTTATGGTAGAGATATAGAGTGGGTTTTAAAAGAGGTTATGGGGAGTAAATTAACAAGAGAACCTATTATCTCAAAAAAAATAGAGGAGTGTCAAGAACTTTTAGATGACGAAAAATATGATGAAGCAGAAGAACTTATAGATGCACTTGAAAAGTTAATAGGAGAAAATGATAGCAAAGTGATGTCACTAAGAAACTCTCTTGAGTTTTGGAGAGAGTAGTTTTGAAGCAGATTTTTAAAAGTAAAGAGCCAAAAAGTCTAGCTAACTATAGAGCTAGTATTTCAAAAAAAGATTTGGCTAGTTTAGAGAAGTTTGATACAGCCCCCTCAAAAGTAAAAGATGAATTAAGAGAACAACTACTTAAAGAGCAGGGGTTTATTTGTTGCTACTGTATGAATAGAGTTGAGTTTCGTAATAGTAAAATAGAGCATTTTAATCCTCGTTCAAATTTTCGTAGTGAACAGCTTGATTATCATAATCTTTTTATTGCGTGTTTAGGTGGAGAAGGGCATACCTCTAATCACCAATCTTGTGATACAAAAAAAGGCAATAACCAGTTAAAACATATAAATCTTTTAGTTAATATAGAAACAATCATAGAGTATAAAAAAGATGGATTTATTTATTCTAATAATAGTGATATTGATAGAGAATTAAATAAAATATTAAATCTAAACTATAAACTATTAAAAAATAATCGACAAGAGGCATTAAATCAACTCTTGATTGATTTAAAAAAGAGAGGTTGGGATATTTCTAATTTGAAATCAACCCTTGAAAAATATAAAGATAAAAATTCAAAAGGAAAATATAGACCTTATTGTGAAATGATAGTCTATTTTTTAACTAAAAAACTAAAATCAAAAGGAATAACCCCATGACCATACCCCAAAAACAGCTCCAAAAAGTAGCCAGACACTACTTAGCACTAAAAGAGTATAAAGAGTTTATAGACAAAGTAGGGTTTGAGTTTAGTGTAGAGGAGTTTAATAACCTAGATACTCCTCAAAAGGCAGTTTTGGAAGCCTATCTTAAACGATTTTCCTCTTTGCAAGACTATTTAGGTGCAAAGGTCTTTAGGACACTCCTTAATATGGCAGGGATTAGCACTACTAAAATGAGTGAGGTTTTAACACTTATTGAAAAAGAGGAGATAGTTTCACTAGATAGATGGATAGAGTTTAGAAACATTAGAAATGAGTTAGAAGAGGCTCTTAAAGATTTAAAATATTGTGTTGATAGTTTTGATTATTTGCACGGTGTGGTTGTAAAGGTATTTGAGTTTGCAAGGAGGTATGATGAGAGTATCAAACTACCTTAGAGAGGAGATGAAAAATGCCTCAAACATAGCCTTTGGAG
>JALUNR010000189.1 GCA_027055005.1 Campylobacterales bacterium | reverse complement strand
TAAAAATCTTTCTTTTTTGATAAAAAATATTATCTTCAAAATTAAAAAACTTAAATTGTGAAAATTTATAGTTATAATACCCAAAAGCCCCAGCTATCATAAGTGCTCCAAAAAATGAAGCAAATAAGTAGTTAAGGGAGAAAAGCTTTCTCCCTTTTTTTCTTTTCATAAAGTTCTTATAAAAGAGCGTCTATTTTATCTGCGATAACAGCTTTACCAGCAGCACCTATCATTTGATCTACAACTTTACCATCTTTAAAGAAAAGTAGAGTAGGGATACTTCTGATACCAAACTTGATAGCTATATCTTGTTCTTCGTCAGTATTTACTTTTGCAATAGTGGCTTTTCCATCAAAGTCTTCTGCCAACTCTTCTATCACTGGAGCTATCATCTTACAAGGACCACACCATGGAGCCCAAAAATCAACTAGTGTAACACCTTCATTTATTGTAGATTCAAAGTTTGAATTGTTTAACTCAACATATTTACCCATAATTATTCTCCTATTTTGTTAAATAAGTGAAAATTATACAATATTAATCTTAGTTTAATGTTAATAATTAACTCCAAAAACTTATCTTAAAAAAGATAAAATATGTTAAAAAATTTGTTAAAATAAAAAAAATAAGGAGAAAACTATGGGGTTTTTATTTTCATTAGTGCCTTTAAATGCTTTTCCTGTCCTTTTGATTTTTCTAAAAGTTGAGGGAATTATACCAAAAAGTGCGGTAACACCATATTTATTTGCTGTTGGAGTTTCGGGTTTTTTGATGTTTACTTTATCAATAGAACTAATGAAGGCTGCATTTTTTGCACCAAAGGGTATGGGAATATGGATTGATTTTTTAATGTCATTTTTTCTTTTTATATCTATTGTTGGATATATACTTTATGTTATTTTTAGGTTAAATCATACTCCACCAGCACTAGCCTTTTTGGCACTTGAAGCACAATTTTTAGATGTTTTGGTAGGTTTTTATATAGCTATTTCCAATGCTAGAAGAGATTTTAATACTTCTGGTTAAATAAATTGAGAAGATATGCTACTAAAAAAGAGATAGAGGCCATAAAAGAGGCTTTTATCTCAAGATATAAAAATGCAAAAACAGAGCTAAACTATGAAAACCTATATGAACTTTTAGTATCTGTCATGCTATCAGCCCAATGCACAGATAAAAGAGTAAACCTAATAACTCCAGAATTATTTAAAAAGTATCCAACCACAAAAAAGCTATCACTTGCAAACTTAGATGATGTAAAAGAGTATATAAAAACTTGCTCATTTTTTAACAATAAAGCAAAAAATCTTATCAAAATGGCAAAAAGTGTAGAGGAGGATTTTGGAGGGAAAATTCCTCTTGATGAAAAAGAGCTTGTAAAACTAGCAGGAGTTGGACAAAAAACAGCAAATGTTGTTATGATAGAGTACTTGCAAAAAAATCTTATGGCAGTAGATACTCATGTCTTTAGAGTAGCCCATAGACTAGGACTTAGCTATGAAAATACTCCTGAAAAAGTAGAAAAAGAGTTAGAAAAGAAGTTTAAAACAGACCTTTATATCCTTCATCAAGGATTTGTTTTGTTTGGAAGATATATCTGCACTGCTAAAAATCCAAAATGTGATAGTGAGTGTTTTGTAAGGGAGTTTTGTAGGTATAAAAAGGATAATTAAAATGTAAAGGAAATTTATGAAATACTTTGAACTAAAATGCACGGCATAC
>JALUNR010000188.1 GCA_027055005.1 Campylobacterales bacterium | reverse complement strand
AAGTGGGATTTAAAAACAAAATCCCACTCTGGTTGTTTGGTTTTTTATACTAAACCTCTTCTATCAAAGCATCTAGCTTTTCAAAAAGCTCGTAACTTGCTTCTTCCATCTTTTTGAAATTTTCTACAATTTTTGGTGCAACTTCATAAGTAAGAGCATTATTTGTAATCTCTATATTTTCATTTGCTATTTTATGAACTTTTGAATGAGGTTGTAGTATATTTTTAAAAGTTTTACTTTTCCCAAAAACTTTTGCACCTTCTTCTTCATACCATTTTCCAAAAGTACAATCATGCTGATTTATTTGTTTAGAAACTTTTCCATCTTCATGTAGTATTTTGTTATAAGCATCAGCTTTAAAGATTATATGTTGTCCTTTGGTTATAGTCATCATATTTTGTAATTTTATTTTTTCAGCTATATGAGCAGTTATATTTGCCAACTCATTAAACTCACTCATAACACTTTTAAATCCTTCCACAGAGTCATTTGATTTTATAGCTAAATCATTTACACTATGTGAATTTGTTTGGATTTCATTTGTCTCTTGAGAAAGAGTTTGCATCGTAATAGCTATCTCACTTGTTGCTTTTTGAGTTCTCTCTGCCAGTTTTCTAACTTCATCAGCAACAACTGCAAATCCTCTTCCATGTTCTCCTGCTCTTGCTGCCTCAATAGCTGCATTTAGTGCTAGTAGATTTGTTTGATCTGCTATATCTTTGATTAGATTTACTACTGAAGTTACTTCACTAGTTCTCTCAGTTAGTCCCTCAATAGAAGTGTTTACATCGTGTATAAGCTCTATCATACTGTTTAACTGATCTGCTACTTCTACAGTAGAAGATTCAACCTCGCTAGCTTTACTAGCTGTTTTTGTAGAATAATCATATATTTTTTCTGACTCATTTGAAGCTTTTTCTAAATCTTCATTTATAACACTCATTGATTTAGATATACCACCACTTATCTTATCAAACTCAAAAGCTAGCTCAGATTTTAGTTTTGCATCATTTGCTTTTGATATAGCATTTACTCCTTGTGAAACAGCCCTACAACTATCTTTAAAAGTTCCTTTTAAACCTTGACAAAATACTTTTCTATATGTTTTTCCCTCACTTGCCATCTTTACAGAAGTATTTGTATTTCTCATCAAAGCTTCCATTTGGTCTAGCATATTGTTTATATTCCAAGCTGTTTTTGCTAGTGGGTCTTTTGGGTCTATACCTGTTATTCTCTCTTCAAGTCTTCCTTGTCCAGCTTCACTTGTAACAAAATCTATCTTTTTTTGCAAATCACTAACTGTTTTGGATGCTGATAACAAACTCATCATAGCTAACTCCTTTTTTCTTTAATAAATCCATCAAATATTTAGAAGAAGCATTTATTCCTCCACTTCTCTCTAAATCAATCATCTTTTTATAAATAGGTTTTATAGTTTCCAAAGCATTTTGATTTGGTTTGATTCTAACTGAATAGTATCCTATGATATTTCCTCTTTCATCGAAAGATGGAGTTACATTTGCATAAACCCAGTAGTATGCTCCATCAAAGCTTTTATTTTTTACATAGGCAAATATCTCTTCACCATTTTGAACCCTATCCCAAAGAAGTTTGAAAACTGCTCTTGGCATATCTGGATGCCTTACTATGTTATGAGGTTTACCCAAAAGCTCTTTTTCTGTTGCACCTGCCATATCCATAAAGATTTCATTACAATATGTTAT
>JALUNR010000187.1:674-1732 GCA_027055005.1 Campylobacterales bacterium | reverse complement strand
GCATATTGGAGCGGTTAGAAGAAAATATCTATAGTAAGAAAGATTTCAAAGTAAATAAAAAAGAGATATTGCAGTATTTTTTAGACAATGATTTATAAAAAGATTCTGTTTTTGACGACCATAATTGGTGCATTGCTTACGAGTGATGCACCAAACTTTTATTAGCTACTGACCTTACGCACTATATCACATCATCAGCAAACAAAAAAGAGGTATAGTGTGATGCGGAAAGATTTTAGCATAGCCAAAGCTATACTGAAATCTTTTTCAACGAAGCAAGTGTGCGTTTCTCTTATCGCTGGTATGCTTAAGTTTGGTACATGATGGCAATATAAATCAACCATAGCTACAAACTCTATAAATCATCTCAAAAGGAAGAAGAAAAATGTTGGAAATTATCAGATGAAATCCCCTGATTTAGACCCTGTCAAACTTTATGGTTTTGCCTCTTTTTATGGCAAATTTTAAAAACCCTTATGCTATTTGTTATTTTTTATACCGTTTGGATTTACTCTTGAAACTTCTCCTAATAGAAAGATGATAACGATTTGATCATTATCTAAGGCATCATATACCTTTTTGATACTTTGCTTTGATATATATTTTGAATCAAATACATCAACATTTAACAATATGGGTTTTGGAGGCTTAAGATGAGATAAAACATCATTTGCCAATATCTTCACATCAACTCTTACTTTTCTTATCATATCTATCAAAGAGAGTGCATCAAGTGTTTCTAAATATATTTTACTCCCATCTTTGATAAATTAGATTACAAAACAGTAACAAAATGACTTATCTTTTGTAGTCGATTTGTAATCTTAAATCATTATAATTACATTGAAATTTTTTAAAAGGATATTTTATGAAAAGATTGAGTTTGGCCGTTGTGGCAATTTTGAGTATAAGTTCTTTTGCTTTATCACAAGATATAGCAAAAGTGGAGTTCAAAGGTGTAAGTGTTCCAACAACAGATATGCAAAAAAGAGAAGTTAGGGCAACAAATCAAATTACTGTAAATGGTCAAGAGTATAAGATAGGTTACCATACTATCT
>JALUNR010000187.1:0-664 GCA_027055005.1 Campylobacterales bacterium | reverse complement strand
CTTTTCTTCATTGCTCCCAGTCGGTAAAAAACTTTTTATGGTAAGCCATTTTGAGAGTCGTCCAGCGGCTATTTATGTAACAAAGTTAAAGCAAGATAAAGAGGGCAATTTGCATGCTATAAGCACTAAGAATGTGGATTTTTCAGCTTACGGCGGTCTTTGGGTGCCATGTGCGGGAAGCAGAACTCCTTGGAATACTCACTTAGGAAGTGAAGAGTATGAACCAAATGCAGCAAAAGTAAAACCAAATGGAAGTATCAATCCTTATTATGACGCTATGGCGGATTATTACGGAGGAGATCTTAAAAAACTCAACCCTTATGATTATGGTTGGATAACCGAAGTCAAAATCTTGGATGAAAATGGTGATGTAAAAGCGTCAAAACACTACTCGATGGGTAGATTTTCTCATGAGTTAGCTTATGTTATGCCTGATAGAAGAACTGTTTATTTTGGAGATGACGGCACAAATACAGCTTTGTTTATGTATGTAGCCGATAAACCAGCTGACCTTAGCAGCGGTACTTTGTATGCTGCCAAATGGACACAAACAAGTGCAAAAAATGGCGGAAGTGCAAAGCTTAGATGGATAAGCTTGGGTCATGCAACTGATAGAGATGTGAGAACTGCTTTGGATAAAAAATATAGGTTTAACGATATATTT
>JALUNR010000186.1 GCA_027055005.1 Campylobacterales bacterium | reverse complement strand
ATATTTTCTCCATCATATTCAAATATAATTCTATCTTTTATATCTAATTCTCAATTATCATAAGCTTTTAAAACTTCATCCATATTTCTAAAATATGCTTTTATAGGAGTTTCTTTTTCAATATGTGTAAGATAATATATTCAAAGAATTAACTCTTGAGTATGTGTAATAATTGGTTCACCAGAACTTGGTTTTAATATATTTTTATCAGCTGACAAAAATTCAGCAGCTTCCTCTTGTGCTTCTTTTGAAATAGGCAAATGTAATCACATTTGATCACCATCAAAATCTGCATTAAAAGCTGGACAAACCAAAGGATGCAATCTAATAGTTTTTCAAGGCATAAGTTTAATTTTAAACCCTTGAATACCAAGTCTATGCAATGTAGGGGCTCTATTTAACAATACATATTTATCTTTTATAACTTCTTTTAATAATTTAAGAACAATAGTATTTTCTTCTTTTATTAATTTCTCAGCTTGTTTAGGAGTATGAGCTATCTTTAATTTTAATAATCTAGATATAATAAAAGGAGTAAATATTCTTACTGCAATATAAATTGGCACTCAACATTCATTAAGTTTCAAATCTGGTCATACAGTAATTACAGATCTTCAAGAATAATCAACTCTCTTACCAAGTAAGTTCTTTCTAAATCTACCTTCTTTACCTACAAGAATATCAGTTAAAGATTTATAAACTTTCACTCATGCTCATCATTTTCATGCTTGATTTTTTTCTCAAACAAAAAGATTATTAACAGATTCTTGTAAAAGTCTTATTTCATTCCTCTTTACAACTTCAGGCATACCTGAATCTATCATCTTCTTAAGTCTAATATTTCTCATTAGAACTCTTCTATAAAAAATATTTATATCAGAAGAAGCAAATTTTCAACCATCAAGTTGTACTATAGGTCTTAAATCAGCAGGAATTACAGGTAAATTATTCAAAATCAAAGATTCTGTAGATATTCAAGAAGTATAAAAATTAATAAAAATCTTTAATCTCTTAAATAAATCTTCTCTTTTCTTTCATTTAGATGCTTTAAGTTCTTTTGTTATTTCATCTATACTAGATTTTATATCTAATGTTTTTAACATAGAATGTAATGATTCTACTCAAGATCAAAAAACAAAAGCTCATTCATATTTATGATAAATTGTTCTATATTCTCTTTCATGTATTGTAGATCCTACAACTAAACTCTTCAACATAGATTTTGTATCAGAATATTCTTTATTCAAAGTATCTAGATTTTTTTCTTTCAAAGCTAATAAAGCTTCATATTCTTTCTTATATTTATCTTGATCTAATCATTGTTCAGATAATTCTAACACTTCTCTATCAAAAATATCTTCAATTTCCTTTTCTTTATTATGAAAATCTCTATCTATAGTTTTAATTATATTTTCTTTTTGTTTTTCATTTATATCCAAAACTACATATTTAACATAATTTACTACTTTTTCAATTTCTTTTGAAGATAAATTAAGTAATGATCAAATCACAGAAGGATGAGCTTTATAATACCAAATATGAATTACAGGAGAATTAAGTTTGATATGTCCCATTCTTTCTCTTCTTACTCTAGAAGAAACTACTTCTACTCAACATCTATCACATAAAATTCATTTATATCTTATTCATTTATATTTACCACAAGAACATTCATAATTCTTTGTAGGTCAATAAATTTTTTCACAGAATAACCCTCATTCTTTAGGTTTTCAT
>JALUNR010000185.1 GCA_027055005.1 Campylobacterales bacterium | reverse complement strand
ATCTGCACTGCTAAAAATCCAAAATGTGATAGTGAGTGTTTTGTAAGGGAGTTTTGTAGGTATAAAAAGGATAATTAAAATGTAAAGGAAATTTATGAAATACTTTGAACTAAAATGCACGGCATACTTAAAAGGAGATATACCTTTTAAAAAAGGGTTTGAAAATATCTCAAAATACATAAGCTACTCTATGGCTCAAACAGATGAGCTTAAAAAACTTCATGATAGTAGTGGTTACAAATTATATAATTTTGGAAATTTTTTTCCTACTGAAAAGTCAAAAATATACCAAAAAGGCACAAACTATACTTTTATCCTTCGCTCTTTAGATGAAAAATTTATAGATATTTTGGCTTTAAACTTAAGACAAAATATAAACAATCCCAATTTTTTAGTTGTTGAAACACACAAAAGAGTTCTAAAACAGTTCTTTATCTCTGAACTTTACTCAGCAACCCCAGTGATAGTAACCTTGGAAAAAAATCTTTTTTGGACGATGCAAAAAGATGGAGATATACTAAAACTTCAAAAACAACTTCATGATAATCTTGAAAAAAAGTATCAAAGTTTTTATGGGGAAAAACTAAAGCCTTTTCAAAACTTTATCCAACTTCTCGAAATAAAAAACAAAATTTCTCAAATCATAGAGTTTAACAAAGATGATAAAAAGATAAAGTTTTTTGGAAATAAATTTAAAATAGTTCCACATGAAGATGAAGTTAGCCAAAAATTAGCTTTTATTGCTCTAGCTTGTGGACTTGGCGAGAAGAACTCGTTTGGAGGTGGGTTTTGTTTGGGTGGAGGTGTTAGGTGATAAATGATGTTTTAGAAGTATTTAAAAAAGAGTACCGAGTAAAAGGCGATAAACTTATCTTAGGTAGCTACGAACTAAAAGAGGGAATTTATATAAAAGTAAATAGTGATGAGACTATTAAAGCTTTTATAGTAAAACGAAAAAATAGAGAATTGATATTTACAGATTTAGAGGGCGGTTTAAATTTTACTGCATATGAGTGGTTTAAAGAGAGGGATTATTATAGCTCTTACCTTAACTCAAATAAATCATTTTATGATAAAAAAATTCATAATGTTAATTATCTTTCATTGTTTGTAAAAGTAGAAAGTTTCATTAGTCAAAATCCTAAAAAACTAATTAAAGATGATTCTATTAAATATCAGTATAAGTATTTATGTAACTATAAAAAGTTTAACAAGCCCAAAGAAAAAGAGATTTTAGAGACTTTTAAAGAGCAGTTACAAGATAGAAGCAGAAGAAAAGATATTGTAAGAAAGTATAGATGGATAAGAGATAATATGGCGTCTGTTGTAGAATTGGCTAAAGAGCACGGGGTAAAAAATTATATCAAGATATTTTTTGATGAATCGATAGAGAAGTATAAACAAGAGAGTGAAATTTATTATGCTATTAAGATTTTTAATGATATTAGTTTTAGTAAAAATATAGATGGAAAAGTTTTTGGTTTATCAGATTCTAATATGGGATTAAATAGCAAAAAGCCTTATTTAGAGCACAAAACAAGAAAAGAAAAAGTGCCGTTTATGATTCTTAAAGAGAATGCAATTTTGGCTAAAAAGTTTTTTGACTGGCTGAAGTTTCAAAAATTTACAGATAAACAACCTCTAGGGGATGAACTTTTTATAAATAGAGACTTTAAAGAGAAAGATTTGATTATAGATTTTGACTATTTACCGAGTAAAATCAATAAGCTTGAAAAGC
>JALUNR010000184.1 GCA_027055005.1 Campylobacterales bacterium | reverse complement strand
ACTATTAAAGCAACTACTGCCGAAATAACTAACTTTTTATTTTTTTTATAAAAGTTTTCACTCTTTATCATAGACTCTAAAAACTTTTCCTCAGTACTTAACTCTTCTTTTATAGCATCAATATTTTCTTTTAAATTCAAATTTATCACCTTTATTATTAAGGATAACCTTAACTTAATCACCTGTTAGTTTATCCAAAATAGGTTAAATATTAATTTACTTTTGATATAATAAAAAAATAAAATTAATAATAAAGGTTTTTTTAAGATGAAAATTGATGATGCACTTTTAAGTAAGCTTGAAAAACTCTCGTCACTTAGTATTGAAGAGTCAAGAAGAGAGGAAACTATTAAAGAAATAGGTCAAATTGTCGATTTTGTTGAAAATCTAAGTGAGTTAGATTTGGACGGCAAAGATGATCATTTTTCTACTATAAATGGGGGTACTCCTTTTAGAGAGGATGAGCCTAATGTAAATCCAGAAGTCATAAAAGAGCTTCTTGAAGTAGCACCAAAAGCAAAAGGAGGTTTCTTTGTCGTTCCTAAAATAATAGAATAAGGAATTGACAAATGAGCCAAACAGTTTCACAAACACAGATGATGGATGTCCACACACTTTTAAAAAATGTGGTTATCCACAATGCTTCTGATTTACACTTAGTAAGTAGAAGTGAGCCACAAATCAGAATAGATGGAAAATTAATCCCACTGAATCTCCCAGTACTTGATGGTAGTACAATAGAAAAAATGTGCTATACCCTTATAAATGATAAGCAAAAAAAAGATTTAGAAGAAAATAAAGAAATTGACTTTGCACTTCACTTGCCAAATATTGGTAGATTTAGAGGAAATTATTACTATACATTTGGTGGGGACTTAGCTGCTGCTTTTAGAATTATCCCAACTGTCATACCCAGTTTAGATGAACTAAATGCACCTGAGATTTTTAAAAAAATCATACAAAGAGAAAAAGGGCTAATACTTGTAACTGGTCCTACGGGAAGTGGAAAATCAACAACTTTAGCTGCACTTTTAAATGAGTTAAATATGACTGAACATAAACACATCATAACAGTTGAAGATCCCGTTGAGTTTATCCATCAAAACAATAAGTGTCTCTTTTCACATAGAAATGTAGGAGAAGATACAAAAAGCTTTGCAAGTGCCTTAAAATTTTCACTAAGGGAAGATCCTGATATCATACTTATTGGTGAAATGAGAGATAAAGAAACTATCGAAGCAGCTCTAACTGCCGCTGAAACTGGACACTTGGTTTTTGGGACTTTGCATACAAACTCGGCTGTGCAAACTATAAATAGAATCATAGATACATTTGAAGGAAGTGAACAAAAACAGATAAGAAATATGCTTTCAGTTTCACTGGCTGCTGTTATATCACAAATGCTTCTTCCCAAAAAAAGAAAAGGAAGAGTTGCAGCTCATGAGATACTTATAAATAACCATGCAATAGCAAACTTAATAAGAGAAGAAAAAATACATCAACTATACTCTCAAATGCAAGTAAATCAAATAAATACAGGTATGCAAACTCAAACTCAAGTCTTGGTAGATTTAATAAAACGAAATATAATAGATAAAGAAGATGCCTTAAAAATTTCTTCACAACCAGATGAGTTAAAAGGTAAAATAAATTTTTAAATTTATTTAGCTAAAATGCTTTCCATTAAGGAGAAGTTTTATGGAAAATATTACTGTATTTGATATTGCAACAATTGGATT
>JALUNR010000183.1 GCA_027055005.1 Campylobacterales bacterium | reverse complement strand
GAGACTGTGAAAGAACCCAATCCCAAACACTATCAAATATTCTACCAAAAGTACCCTAAAATTAACCATACTAAAATCACAGAAATAGTATAATAACTCTTATATAAAGGGAATTTATGGGTATATACAAACAAGGTCTCAACCGTAAACAGCAACTAATGTTTCCACCAAGTTTAGATGAATTAGTAGAAGAAGACAATGTAGTTCGTGCAATAGAAGCATATGTAGATACATTAGATATTTTTAAACTCAATATAAAAACAAAAAAGAGTTTGATCAAAGATGGACAACCTGCATTTCATCCTAAACTACTCTTAAAAATCTATATCTATGGCTACCTAAATAAAATAAGAAGCAGTAGAAAACTAGAACTTGAGATAAATAGAAATATAGAGATGATGTGGCTCACCCAAGGTCTTAGACCATCATATAAGACTATCGCCAACTTTAGAAAAAATAATCCTAAAGCTTTACAGACTATTTTTAAAGAATTCAGTCTGCTTCTTAAGAACCTAAAGCTTATAACAGGTGATTTAGTTGCAGTAGATGGAGCATTTTTAAGAGCAAATGCAAGTAAAAATACTCTTATCATGAGAAACACAGTAAAAAAAGATATAGCTAAAATAGATGAAGATATAAAAAACTATATGACCCTCCTTGAGACACTAGATAAAGAGGATAAAAACAGCACAAACCTTAAAATCTCAAAAGAGAAGATAGATAAACTCCTGACCAAAAAAGAGCAGTTTCAAAAAGATTTAGATATGCTAGACGCACTAGGTAAAGAGCAATATAACAAGACAGATAAAGATGCTACAATAATGAGTAAACCTGCACATAATCTTATGGCATATAACTCTCAAATAGCAGTTGATGATAAATACAAATTTATTGTAACTACAGATATATCTACTAATGGTTATGATTTAGACCAACTTCACAATATGGCAACAAAAAGTAAAGCAATAACAGATAACCCAAATATGATAGTAACAGCAGATAAGGGTTACTACAGTAGCAGAGAGCTTAAGAAGTGCATAGAAGATAATATTGAGACTATTGTACCACCAAGAGCTACAGCAAAAACGAAAAAGATAAAAAATGCAAAATTTTCTAAAAATCAATTTATCTACAGTCACGAAGAGGATTGTTATATCTGCCCAAATAAGCAAATACTCAAAAAGATAGAAAAACAGTATGAAAGAGATGGAAGGATGTTGGATGTCTATAGAATATCAAGTAGCTACTGCAAAGTATGCCCTCTAAAGCAAAACTGCCTCTCAGAAAAAACACCAAATAAACAGATGTATAGATGGGAATATGAAGACCTTATAGATAATTACTCAGCAAAAATGGCTACATCTAAAGCTAAAGCAATAGTTAAAAAAAGAAGTTCAATTGTAGAACACCCATTTGGAACTATAAAAAGGACTTTAGGCTGGGATCACTTTCTTGTAAGAACAAAAAAGAAAGTTCTCGGAGAGAATGCTCTCATTATGTTTACCTATAATTTTAAAAGATTACTCAACCTCATAGGGATAGCTCTGTTTAAAAAACTCTGTGAAGCTATAAAAGAGAATAATCTAACTCAAATAAGAGAAGAGATAGCAGCTTATATCTTGGTGTTTAAAGTTTATTTAGTCTATTTTTTAGAAAGATTTCTGTTTTTACAAAATATCTCAAAGAAGATGAGATATTTGTAAAAATTGAGGTGAGAAATTAGGCTAAGTTAGGGGTGAATT
>JALUNR010000182.1 GCA_027055005.1 Campylobacterales bacterium | reverse complement strand
TTTGCATACTTTGTATAACTAACTACCACCTCACACTCACTTAAAGCCCTCTTTGCTTCATCTGTGATATACTTTGTCCCACCTGCACCACTGCTTAACACATATAATTTTTTCATCTAAACTGCTCCTGCTATCGTTACACTTTTAAAATAAACCTCTTTTTTAAAAACAAGCTCTTTAAACTCACTTGCCATCACTGCACTTGGCTCTGCCACTCCTTTAAGGTCAAAAAACTTAGTTGCTTTTGACGGACTAAACTCATTTTCTAAAGAGTTTAACTCCTCTTTTTTAAAAAACTCTATCTTTAAATTTTCCTCTTTTGCAAACTCTAAAAGCCCCTCTTCATCAGCCTTTACCTCAAAGGAAGCTAAAGTTTTTATATCCTCTCTTCTAATCTCATGTAAGTTTAAAAACTCATAAAATCCCTCTTTTATTACCCCTTTTTTTGTACCTCTATTGCACCCTATACCGATGGTTATTTTTGGTATAAATAAAAGCTCTTCTGTTTTAACTGGAGCTATTACAACTGAGTTTTGATCTATCTCATCAAATCCCACCAGCCTTAAATTCTCTTTTTTTTCAATACTCTCAAATATAGCCAGATATGTAGCAACTTTGACCTCTTTTTTATTTAAAAGTCTGTTTGAGATATTCGCTAATTTTTTAAGGTTTTCTATCCTCCAACCTCTTTTTTTAGCTAACATCTCAAAAGCTAAAGTATTTGTTTGGTCAGTTGCTGTTGTTACAAAGTTTATCGCATTTGGGAGTCTTTGTGTTAGTAAGTTGGCTAATTCATTTGCTCCTCCAAGATGTCCACTAAGTAGAGAGATAATCCTATCTAAAGCTATATTTATAACAACTACTCCAGGATCACTTGACTTATCTTTCAAATATGGAGCTATCTTTCTCACAACTGCCCCAAGAGCTAAGATAGCGATAATCGCATCATATTTTTCCCAAATAGAAGGCAAAATATCATCAAGTTTTTTGTAAGTTATAAACTCTATTTTTGAGTAAATATCTACTTCAAACTCTTTTAAGTATGGCAGTAATTTTTTAGCTGCTTCCAAACTTGGATTATTTATAGTAATAATTGCTATTTTATTTAACATAGAGATGACTCTCATATTTTTCTTTTTGCTCTAAAAACTCTCCCATCATGATAATCGCTACTCCTTTGATATGCGAAACTTTTTCCTCTATATTTTCAATCGTTCCTTTGTAAATCTTTTCTTCTTTCCAAGTAGCTTTTTCCACTACAAAGCAAGGAGTATCTTTACTATATCCCATTTCTAAAGCTTTTTTTACAAGTTTATTTATAAGTGATATTGAAAGATAAAAAACAAGTGAAGAGTTTTTAAGTCTTAGGATATTTTCTAAACTCTCTGGTTGAGGAGTTTTCCCCTCAACTCTACTTAAAACCAAAGTTTGTGAAACTCCCGGAATCGTGTACTCTACTCCCAAACTTGCTGCCGCTCCAAAAGCTGCTGTAACTCCAGGGATAACTTCATACTCTATCCCCTCACTTTTTAAAAACTCTATCTGTTTTGCTATAGTTGAGTACAAAGATGGATCACCTGTATGAACTCTCGCTACTTTTTTATCTGCATACTTTTTTAAAAAATCAAAAATCTCATCATACTTCATGCCCTGACTATCTTCGATAATCTCTGCTTCTTTTGCCCAGCTTATAACCTCTTTTGGAACTAAACTTCCAGTATATAGCACAACTTCAGCACTTTCTAAAATCTCTTTTGCCTTAACTGTAACAAGCTTAGCATCCCCAGGACCTGCCCCTATAAAATAAATCAAAACTTTTCCTTATAAAAAAATGGTACAATTTTTGTCATGATTATAACGATACAAAATAAAACAATAGAACAAAAAGATATAAAAAAACTCTACCCTGCTGCCCTTGTCAAAACTGGACATGGTGATGAAGTAACAGAGATAAGTTTGGAGTGGATTGACACTGAGGGTGGAAGTGAAGTTGAGATAGCCGGGTATGGGATATTTGTCATGACAAAAGACAATCAAAAACTTTCATTTTTGTATAGTTCAAGAGAAGAGTTAGAGATAGCTGTTGAAGATTTATCTAAACAATTTTGATAAAAACCTAAACAACTTCATACAACATCCGATATAAAGTATGAAAAAATTTTATAAAGGATATACATGAAGTATTTAGTTTTAGTTGGGTTAGTAGCTGGTAGCCTTTTTGCAAAAGTAGATATAAACTCTGCTTCAAAAGATGAGTTAGTGAGTTTAAAAGGTGTAGGAGTTAAAAAAGCAGATGCTATCTTAAAAACAAGAAAAGAATCATGCTTTAAAAGCATAGAAGAACTTACAAAAGTAAAAGGAATAGGTAAAAAGTTTATCGAAAAACATAAAGCAGAACTGACAGTTAGTAAGTGCAAGTAAAAATTATATAACACCGACTTCAGTCGGTACTAACATATTTTTAGATTAAAATTGTAACTTTCAAATAAGTCTTAGAGTGTGAAAATTTGGAAGTTTGGAAAAAAAGTTGTAGAATAAGTGTAGAGATTTATAAATATGTTTAATAATGATCGTTAAAGTATAAAGGAGTTACAAATGTTAGCAATAAAGATAGACAATCCTGAGATAGAAAATGAGTTTAAAGAGTATGCAAAGCGACAAAAAAAAGCAATAGAGGATGTTATAAGTGAAGCGATGAAATTATTTTTAGATATACATAAAAAAAATAGTGGACTTATTTACAACAAGCAAGATCCTATGCAACATATTGTAAAAACAGACTATAAAGATGACGGAGAATTCTTGGATGATGTTAAACCTTATGCTCATGTTAAGGACACTGCTAAATATATTCATGATTTACGAAGAGAAAGAAAATAATGGTATTTTTAGATACATGTATCTTGATAGACCATTCTAAAGGTAGGATATCTTTAGACTTTACAAAAGATTATTATATCAGTTCTATTGTGAAACTAGAATTTAAAGTTGGTGCTTTAAATAAACGGGAACTAAAAAAGATAAATAGAATTTTAGCTCAAGTTAAAGTATTAGAAACAAATCAAACTATTTTAAATTTAGCTGATAATTTGATAGAAAATTATACTCTCTCTCATAACATGGCAATATATGATGCAATAATTGCTGCAACCTGTCTTATATATGATTTACCATTATGGACATATAATAAAAGAGATTTTAAATTTATAAATGGAGTGAAGATATTAACTTGAGTTCGACGGAATATGCAAAATACCGGTTAGAACCAGTGTTACAAGAGCGACCGTAACACCGACTTCAGTCAGTACTAAAATAAGGGTAAATAAGGATATTTAAATTTTTTGAATACAATATAGGAAGAAAGGTATAAAGCAATGATAGACATAGAAAAATTAAAACCTCAGATTATTAAAAGATTGTTACCTCTTAAACCAGATAAGATTATACTGTTTGGAAGTTATGCCTATGGAGAGCCGAATGAGGAGAGCGATATAGATTTGTTTTTGTTAAAAGATGATTTAACAGTTGATAAAATTAGAAAGTATAAAAGAAAAGCAAGAGAAAAACTAAGAGATATTTATACAAAATATAAAACAAATGGTATTGACATATTGGCTGCTCCCACAAAAGAAGTTTATAAAAAAGAAGATTATTTTTATAAAGAAGAATTACTAAAAAAAGGTAAAGTCTGGTATGAACGAAACTAGTGCTAAAAAGTGGCTTATAAAAGCTTGGCATAATCTATCAGCCGCAAAATTTTTATATGAGGCTGATCATTACACAGATATTATTGCAGTTGAATTGCATTATTGTGCAGAAAAATCTTTAAAAGCTTTTTTAGCTTATGAAAATAAAAAGATACCTAAAACTCATGATTTAGAAGAAATTTATATTTTGATAAAAAAGTATATAAATTTAGATGAATACTTAAATTTATTAGAACAAATCTCAGATTACCATATTGAAGAGTCATATCCTGTTTTTGATACAACTATACCTTCAAGAAAAGAGATAAAAGAAGCTTTAGATTTTACAGAAGAATTATTTGAAAAAGTAAATGAAGTTTTAGAAATTGACAAAAGTGAGATTATAAACTAATCATCACAGCACAAAATTTGTATGTAGTCTTATCAAATAGATTACTTGTATATTTTAAATACCGGTTAAAACCGGTGTTATAAGAGTGACCGTAACACCGACTTCAGTCGGTTCTAACATATTTTCATCAAAAAGCACACAAAATACAATATTTTAAACTATATAAATAAATCAAATAAGAAAATCTCTTAAATATCTCTTAAGATTAAAACTGTAAACTTCAAAAGTTGAAAATACACACAAAACAATAAGGTTATAAACTTTGCAAAATGAAGAGCTTACTTTATCAGTATTAAGACATATCGAAAACTTACAAAGCCAAAAGTCATTAGCACAAAAACTTCAAATAAGCATAGGCAAAACAATATGGTAGAGTATATTATAACTGGTGAGCCTCAAAGAACAGAGAGGTACGACTACCCATTAGAGGCTATAAGAGAGATAGTTATCAACTACTCTTCAAGAACAAGAAACAGAGCAATAGCAAGAGCATTTAAAGAGGCAGGCATTATCGAAAGATACGGTTCAGGAATAAAAAGTGAATGCTTAACCCATGGGGTAGTTGAGCCAAAATTCGAAGAGTTTGTACATGGCTTTAGGGTTACTCTTTATAAAGAAAAGACTACCCAAAAGAGCACAAGAGAACAAATACTTGAGCTTTTAAAAGATGACAGTAAGCTAACAAGAGATGCATTAGCAGAGTTAATAGGTGTATCGTCTAATGCCATCAAACAACATTTATCTAAACTTCAAAGTGATAAGTTGCTAACAAGAGTCGGTGGCAGAAAAGATGGCTTTTGGGAGGTTTTAGATGGAAAATAAAAAAATCCTAGTAACAGGTGGAGCAGGATATATAGGAAGCCATACACTAGTAGAACTTAGCCAAGCTAGTTATGATTTTGTAGTATATGACAACTTAGTAAACTCATCAAAAGTAGCGATAAATAGAGTAGCTAATATCATAGGTAAAGATGTGGTATTTGAAGAGGGAGACATAAGAGATAGTAAAAGACTAGTAGAGGTTTTTACAAAGTATGATATAGACTCAGTTATTCACTTTGCAGGACTCAAAGCAGTAGGCGAGAGTGTAGAAAAACCGCTTTACTACTATGATAATAATGTAAACGGAACTATCAAACTACTAGAAATCATGAAAGAGTTTAACTGTAAAAAGATAGTATTTAGCTCTTCGGCTACAGTTTATGGAGATCCAAAAGAGATGCCAGTAACAGAGGATATGCAAACTGGACAAGGTATCACAAATCCTTATGGTAGAAGTAAGTATATGATAGAAGAGATTTTAAAAGATTTATTCATAAGTGATAGTAGCTGGAAGATAGCAATCCTTAGATACTTTAATCCAGTAGGAGCTCATGAAAGTGGAAACATAGGAGAAGACCCAGAGGGAGTGCCAAACAATCTCATGCCATTTATCTCACAAGTGGCAGTAGGAAAACTAGAAAAACTAAAAGTTTTTGGAGGAGACTATCCAACCAAAGATGGAACAGGAGTTAGAGACTATATCCATGTAGTGGACTTAGCAGAAGCTCATGTAAAAGCAGTTGAGTTTTTAGATAAAAACAACTTAGATAAACCTCTGATAGTAAACATAGGAACAGGAAGAGGCTACAGTGTCTTAGAGATGATAAAAGCCTTTAAAAAAGTAAACCAAGTAAAAGTTCCATATGATATAGTAAACAGACGAGCAGGAGATGTAGCTAAAATCTATGCAAATCCTAAAAAAGCAAAAGAACTCTTAAACTGGGAAGCAAAAAGAGATATAGAGCAGATGTGTCAAAGCTCTTGGGATTGGCAGAGTAAGAATCCGAGAGGGTATAGTATAATAGATGAATAAAAATTTATTTTATAAGGAAATCTAAAGTGAAAATAGCAATAGCAGGAACAGGATATGTAGGCTTGTCAAATGGTTTACTTTTAGCACAACACAATGAAGTCGTAGCATTGGACATCATCCCAGAAAAAGTAGAAATGCTAAACAAAGGCATAAGCCCAATAGAAGACAAAGATATAGAAGAGTACCTTCCGAGGGTAATTGAGAATGGAAAATTGAGAATTGAGAATTCTTTTCGAGCAACTTTAGATAAAGAAGAAGCCTATGAAAATGCAGACTTTATCATCATAGCAACACCAACCGATTATGATCCGGAAACTAATTATTTCAACACAAAAAGTATAGAAGCAGTTGTAAAAGATATTATAGAAATCAATCCCAATGCAACTGCAATCATCAAATCAACTGTACCAGTTGGATATACAAAACAATTAAATTCTCAATTCTCAATTCTCATGCAATCCCGCAGGAACGAGGACAATTCTCAATTTAAAATTATTTTCTCTCCTGAGTTTCTAAGAGAAGGCAAAGCACTTCATGATAACTTATATCCAAGCAGGATTATAGTAGGAGAAAAGAGTAAAAGAGCAGAAACTTTTGCAAACCTACTCGCACAAGGTGCCATCAAAGAAAACATAGACATCCTCTTTACGGACTCCACAGAAGCAGAAGCTATAAAACTCTTTGCAAATACTTACCTAGCTATGAGAGTGGCTTACTTTAATGAGCTAGACTCTTATGCTCAGACACATAATCTTAACAGTGAACAAATCATAAAAGGTGTAGGACTAGACCCTCGCATCGGTACACACTACAACAACCCAAGCTTTGGATATGGCGGATACTGCTTACCAAAAGACACAAAACAATTAAGAGCAAACTATAAAGATGTTCCATGTAACCTTATAAGTGCCATAGTGGAAGCAAACAGCACAAGAAAAGATTTTATAGCAGATAGCATAATAAAAAAATTAGAAAATAATTCAAAATTAAACATTCAAAATTCAAAATTACCAACGGTAGGAATCTACCGTTTGGTCATGAAATCAGGCTCAGATAACTTTAGAAGCTCAGCTATCCAAGGCATCATGAAAAGGATAAAAGCAAAAGGCATAGAAGTAGTCATATATGAACCAGTAATGCAAGAAGATAAATTTTTCAACTCAAAAGTTATAAAAGATTTAGATGAGTTTAAAAAAATGAGTGATGTCATAGTCGCAAATAGACTAGAAGAGAGTATTTTGGATGTAAAAGAGAA
>JALUNR010000181.1:602-24095 GCA_027055005.1 Campylobacterales bacterium | reverse complement strand
TTTGAGTGGTTGGCAAACTTTTTAGAAGCTACTTTCGAGATACCCGATAGTGGGGTAGTGATACTAAAAAAGCTAAAATCGCCACAAAACTAGAAAACAAAAAGATATACTTTCCATAAATATATCCAGCTATCAAAGAGCCAAAAAATCCACCTAGTCCAAATCCTATCCCATAGTAAAACTGTGAAGCTAAGTTTTTATCATGATAGAGTTTGTAAAGATAACTTAGGGTTACTGTGTGATAGAGTGCGAAAGAGAAGGCATGAAAGCTTTGAGATATAAAAAGCAGGCTTAAACTATCTGGGAAAAGGTAGAGTATAAACCATCTAATAGAAGTGATAAAAATAGAAAATTGCATAAGTTTATACAAATTGAATTTCAAAAATTTTGCTTGAAAATAAAACAAAACTATTTCGCAAATCACTCCGAAAGTCCACAGATAACTTATCATCTCAAGACTAAGTCCAGCTTCTCTTTCATAGATAGTAAAAAAGCTATAAAATGCTCCAAAACTAACCTGCATCAAAAAGATACTTATCCAAAGGGCAACATCACCTTTAATACTAAACTTTTTACTTATACTTTTTTTTGTAAAGTTACTGTCATTTGTCAAAAGATAGGCAGTTATTATGCAAAACAAAATTGTTATAGCTATAAAGTGTAACCCTGTATAGTTTGAGTTTAAGTACTTTGCTAAAACCAATGCTACTAATATAAAACCAATAGAACCATAAAGTCTAGCTTTTCCATAAACTTCTTTGCTCAAAAGCTCCAATGAATAAGTATCTACATAAGGTAAAATAACACTAGCACTTGCCCCATAAAAAAATATAGCTATACAAAAAAGATAAAAGTTTTGGATTGTAAGATACAAAAGCCCAACTGAAACTATAAGAACTAGTAAACTAATATGAAAAACTTTCACATCTAACTTAAATCTTTTCAAAAAGAAAAAGGGTAACAAAAACCTAACAAGTGGTGCGATAGAAAAGACTATTCCTATTTTTGTCGCAGAGTAGCCTAGATTAGAGAGTATTTTGGGCAGGTAGATAACATAAACCCCAACAGCACTAAAATAAAAAAAGTAAAAAGCACCTATAAGAAAAAATTTATTGTTTAATATCTTTGACAATAGCCGTTCCACTTAAAAGGTCATGAACTCCTCTTTTATCTTTTCTAAAAAATGAATAAAAAAGCCCAAATACACTAAAAGCTACTATTGTAAAAAAAAAGTATCTTAAAACTGCTAAGATTATAGATGGCTTTTGTTTTGTATTTATATCCACTACTTTTAAGTTATAAGCTTTAAGTCCTGGAGTTTGTCCACTTTTTACATAAAAACTAACTACGATTATACCAAGAGCTATAAGGATATATCCCCAAGATGTAGCTTTGTTTGCTCCTGCATCTTTTAAACTTCCCATAATAAGATAAATAACTACATACATAACGGGCATCGCTAGCATAAAAGTATCTGTTAAAAATGCTTTTATTTTATCTAAAACTCCAGCATAGTGAAGTTTGTTTTTTTTTGTTTTTGATGATGAAACTTTTTTAGGCTTTGAAGCTTTACCTTGTTTAGTATCCCTCCATCTAGCCACTTTTATAATCCTGCCTCTTTCATAGCTTCAGCTTGATAATGAGCTATAAGAGGATCAATAATCTCTTCAAAAAGTCCACCCTCCATAATAGCATCAAGTCTATATAAAGTTAATCCTATTCGGTGATCTGTAATACGATTTTGTGGATAGTTGTAAGTTCTTATCCTTCCACTTCTATCTCCTGTTCCTACTTGGGATTTTCTATCTGCCCCTTCTTCTTCTTGCTTTTTTTGCATCTCAAGGTCATAAAGTCTAGCTTTTAGGACTTTCATCGCCTTATCTTTGTTTTTATGTTGAGATTTTTGGTCTTGGTTTGTTACAACAAGTCCAGTTGGAAGGTGAGTTATCCTAACTGCACTATCAGTGGTATTTACACTTTGACCTCCACATCCACTACTTCTCATAACATCTATTTTTAAGTCATTTGGATTTATTTCTATCTCTACATCATCAACTTCTGGCATAACTGCAACTGTGATAGCAGATGTGTGCACTCTTCCTTGAGATTCAGTAGCTGGAACTCTTTGAACTCTGTGTGTTCCACCCTCATACTTTAGTTTTGAGTAAGCGCCCTCTCCTTTGATAAGAAGTATAAGCTCTTTGTAACCCTCAACAGTTCCTTCACTTGAGTTTACTATCTCTACTTTCCAACCCATGTTGTCTGCAAATCTAGCATAAGCTTTAAAAAGATCACCTACAAATATAGCAGCTTCATCACCACCTGTTCCAGCTCTCATCTCTAAGTAAATATTTCTATTATCATTTGGATCTGTTGGCAATAGAAGGATTTTTATTTCATCTTCAAGCTCTATTTTCCTAGGCTCTAACTCTTTAAGCTCCTCTTTTGCAAGCTCTCCTAACTCTTTATCTTCAAGTAGTTCTTTATTTTCTTCTATTGCCTCACAAACTTCAAAATATTCAGTTGAAGTTCTTACTATTGACTCTAAACTTGATTGTTCACGAGATAGTTCGGTCATCCTTTTTATATCATTTGTTATATCAGGAGATGATAGAAGTGAAGAGATTTCGTCATATCTATCTATAAAAGGCTGGAGTTTATCTTTTAACATTAGGAGCTTTCTTTGTGAAGTTTAGTAACAAAAACTGCTTATGCAGCTTCGTTACTTAATGAGTTTACTAGTTTTGTAAGTCTGCTTACTTTTCTAGCTGCTGTGTTTTTCTTTAAAACACCTTTGCTTACATAACTATGAAAGCTTTTGTTTGCAAGTTTTAAAGCTTCCTCTGCTTTTGGAGCATCATTTGCTTCAACTGCTTCTCTTACAGCTCTAGTTATGTTCTTGATTCTAGTTCTGTAAAATCTGTTTCTCTCAGTTCTTTTAACTGTTTGTCTAGCTCTTTTTAAAGCTGATTTATGGTTTGCCATAACTGTTTTCCTCTTATTTTGTGAATTTTTAGTGAGCGATATTATCTAAACAATCATAAAAGTTGGCTTAAAAAATATATAAAAGCAAAATCCCAAACAAAATTCTATAAATCCCAAAAAAGTTAAATGTAAACTTTTCCAAAAACTTTATAAAAAGTTTCATAGTTAAAAATGCAACTATAAAAGCAACCACAAAACCAACTGCTAAAACTACAAAGTTTTGATTTGAAAACTCATGATAGTGTTTTAAAAAATCATATCCACTAGCTGCAAGCATAACTGGAAAAGCTAGTAAAAAAGAAAACTCAGCAGCAGCTTTTCTATCAAGTCCACTAAGAAGTGCTCCTACTATTGTACTTCCTGCTCTACTAGTTCCTGGTATCAAAGCAAAAACTTGTGCTATACCTATGATAGAGGCTTGTTTGTATGTAACATTTTCTACATCCTTTGTATCATGAAAAGTTTTGTTATAAAAATACTCCTGAACTAAAAAGACAACTCCCCCAACTATAAACATAATAGCTACAATTTTTACACTAAATAGTGCTTTTATCTGATGTGAAAACAAAAATCCAACTATTGCGATAGGTAAAAATGCTATAAAAACTTTTTTCCAAAGCTCCATATGCTTTAAAGTAAACTTTTCTTTATAGTTAGCCACAACTGCTAAAATTGCGGCTAACTGAATGATAACTTCAAAAGCTTTGTTCGTATCACTTTGTGCAACTCCTATAAACTTAGAAACCACTATCATATGGCCTGTTGAGGAGATTGGTAAAAATTCTGTAAATCCCTCTATGATACTTAATATTATTGATTGAAAAATATCCATAATTTACCTTTTATATTTGATTTAAAAGATGAATAAGTTGTATGGGATCTACTTGTACTCCCCATACTTTTGCGCCAAGATGAAGATGTGGACCTGTAACTCTACCTGTCGCTCCTGAAAGTCCCAAAACTTGACCTTGTTTTACAAAATCTCCCTTTTTGACAAGAAAATGGCTCATATGAAAATATCCTAAATATATACCTTGCCCATAATTTACTAAAACAGAGTTTCCAGCAAAGAAACGATTTTTTACTAAGACTACTTGCCCATCATTTGCGGAAATTATCGGAGTTCCCATTTTTGCTCTAAAGTCAGTTCCTGAGTGATAACTTTTTAGACTTCCATTAAAAAGTCTTTTTGTACCAAATGGGCTTGTAATCTTTGTATCTAGTGGGAATATAAAAGATTTACTCCAAAGTGCATTAGGAGTTATATCGTTATAAATCTTTTGAGCCTCTTTATACTCTCTTGCTATCCTTATCTTAGCTTCTTTTGAAAAGTGAGCTTTTTTAGGATTTACTCTTAGTTTCTCACTTTTGTATTTACCATCTATTATTTTTACTCTAAAAGTTTTATATCTTTTTTGCCCATTTTCAAAGGTTACTGCTATGAGTTTGTCTAAATGAGGCTTTGCATAGTAGTTTACTGGAACTAGTGCATAGTAAGCATGAGAATTATCTAAAACAGTTGGAAAAAACTTATATCTCTTAGCACTAAATGCTACATAACCACTTTCGTTTGACTTTAGTAAAAAGCACCTTCCATTTGAAACTTTATCCTTAAAAAGGGTAACATCCCCAAAAACATACGAAAATATTAAAAACAGTAATAAACTAATCTTCTTCATGTAATACCTTATGATAAATTTTTAAAAATGATATAAAAAATGTTGTTATTGCAGGACCTATAATAACTCCCCAAAAACCAAAACTACTAAGTCCTGCTACCATAGCAAAAAAGATAACAAGAGAATTTATAGTTGAAGGTGTTTTTATCGCTTTTTCGCTTACAAACTCTATAATAACTGGTTTTATTAAAGTATCTGCAAAAAAAGAGATAACAATCAATGAATAGACCGCTATAACTACTGCTCCAAAACTATCACCTGTTGAGTATTGGTAAAGAGAGATAGGAAGCCACAAAAGAAGTCCTCCAATTACTGGTATAAGTGAAGCAAATCCATATAAAACTCCAAATAAGAGTCCATTATATCCATAAATCATAGCTATAATAGAAAATAAAGCACCTTCAAATATAGCGGTTATCAAAGTAGAGTAAAATACTATATTCATAACACTTGAAATTTCAGTAAAAAATGAACTATTTTTATCAAATGGAAGTATATCTTTAAGATATTCTATAAGTTGTTTACCATAAAGGTTTATAAAAAAGTAAAATACCAAAATAGCTACCATATCTTTTACAAAATTTGCACTTCCTTTTAGTATAATACCTGTGAATTTAAAAAAATTATTTGTAACATTTGTAACATTTATACTTGCTAATACTTCTTTGATATAAGGTTTCATAAAACCTAAATAGTCAGGGAAAACAAGGTGTTTTTTAATATTTACTAACTTTTCAACTACCGAAATATCAAAATTATTTGCAACTAAGCTTATTGCATTTAGTGCATAAAACATAGGTACAAAGAAAATAATAGTTAAAAATATAGTAAGTATAATACTTTTTATCATAGATGTTTTATACTTACTATCTAGCCAAATATAAAGGCTACTCGTGGCAATAGCCAAAAGTGAAGCTATCGCAATAGGTAATAAAAATGGCTTATACAAATACCATACAAAATAAACTACTGCTAAAAAAAGACCAAATAAAAATCCTCTTTTATTATTCATCAAATAACCCTTTTGAATAGTAGGGAGGAGTTAGTTTAAAAACATCATAACACTTGGCAGTTGCAACTCTTCCACGAGCTGTTTTTTCTATATAACCATTTGCGATAAGGTATGGTTCTATCACATCTTCAATAGTTCCTTCATCTTCACTTAAAGTTGCTGCTATGGTTCCTAATCCTATTGGTTTTCCTTTTGAATTTATAAGTAGATTTATTAGTTTCAAATCCATTTCATCAAATCCTCTTATATCTACTCCAAGCTCATCAAGTGCAAATTGGCTTAATTTTAACTCTATCTTATCCATATCCTTTACATCGGCAAAATCTCTAACTCTCTTAAGAAGCCTTAAAGCAATCCGAGGTGTTCCACGACTTCTTTTTGCAAGCTCTGCCGAAGCATCATCTAAACAAGGCTTATTTAGCTTATGTGCCGCTCTTTTTATGATAATAGCTAACTCTTTTTCATTATAAAACTGCATACGAAAGTGCATACCAAATCTATCCCTTAGAGGTGAACTTATCATACCAGCTCTAGTAGTTGCTCCTATCAAAGTAAACTTTGGTAAGTCTAACTTTATAGTTTGAGCAGCAGGACCACTTCCTATGATGATATCTAGTCTAAAATCCTCCATCGCAGGATAAAGTATCTCCTCAATAGCTGGAGAAAGCCTATGAATCTCATCTATAAAAAGTATATCTCCTTCTTCAAGGTTTGTTAGTATCGCAGCTAAGTCCCCACTTTTTTCTATCATCGGAGCAGCAGTTGTTTTTAGATTTGCTCCCATTTCAGTAGAAATGATATTTGCCAAAGTTGTCTTTCCAAGCCCTGGAGGTCCAAAGAAAAGAGCATGATCTAAAACTTCTCCTCTTTTTTTTGCAGCTTTTATAAAAACTTGAAGATTTTTCTTTATCTTCTCTTGCCCTATATACTCATCAAAACTACTAGGTCTAAGTGTAACTTCATAGTTGTTTTCAAAAGTAAACTTTTCTACCTCTACTACTCGTTTTTCCATTAGTACTCATACTCACTCGAAGGAAATTTTCTCTGCTTAACTTCATCTATATAGCGATCAAGACCATCTTTTATAAGTTTTGCACCTTCTAGGTATCTTTTGACAAACTTTGGTTTAAACTCTTCAAAAAATCCAAACATATCACTCCAAACTAAAACTTGACCATCAGTATCAGCCCCAGCTCCTATGCCGATAGTTGGGATAGAAATAGATTTTGTTATCTCTTTTGCAAACTCCGACTTTACTCCCTCTATAACTAAGCAAAATGCTCCAGCTTCTTCAATAGCCTTTGCATCTTCTAACAATGCTTTTAAATCCTTTTCATTTCTTCTAACTTTATATCCACCCTCACTTCTAACATACTGAGGCATTAGACCAATATGTCCAACTACTGCAATAGAGTTTTTTACTAAGTGTTCTATGATATAAGCTCTATCTTTTCCACCCTCTATCTTAACTGCACTTGCATCACACTCTTTGTAAACTTTCACTGCATTTTGTAAAGCTTCTTCTTTTGTGTTGTAACTTCCAAATGGCATATCAAGAACTACCATAGATTTTTTAGCTCCAGCACAGACTGCTTTAGTGTGATAAATCATTTGATCTAAATTTGCACTTAGGGTATCACTTTTTCCTAGAAAGCTCATATTTAAACTATCCCCAACAAGTATCATCTCAACTGAGCCATCAAAAAGATTTGCAAATAGGGCATCATAAGCAGTTATCATGACTATTGGTTCTTTGTTTTTTAGATTTTTTATGGTGTTTATTGTTACTTTTTTATCGTATTTGTTTGTGTGGATACTCATAGAAAACTCCTAACAGTTTAAATCACTTATTATTTGTCTAGTAACAGATAATAACTCTTGTATATCATTTTTAATTTCAAAGATAACCTCTGCATCAAGATTAAAATAGTGGTGAGACAATATGTCTCTTATACCTTTTACCTGTTGCCAAGGTATAGAGGGATAATTTTTTAGCAAAGATTTTTTTGAAAGTTTATCTATATTTTTAAAACCCTCTCCAATAGCAACTAATCTCATAGAAATACTATCTAGTTTTTCCAATCCTTCATCATCTTTTAAAAAATCATCATCACTCTTGATGCCACTAAATCTCTTTTTTATAAGTTCTATAGAAAACTCTATATCTTCTAAAGTTGATAATATTAATTCTTTATCTTCATTTAACATATATCAAATCTTTTTTTATCATTTTTAGTAAAATAGGTTTTATATTTTTATGCTCTCTTACTATATCAACTTTTCTTTTTAAATCTTTTTCTATTTTATCTTTTATGGCTATCATATTGTATAGGTTTGGTTTCATATCAACAAATATATCTATATCACTTTTGTTTGTAGCTTCATCCCTAGCAAATGAACCAAAAAGTCCAATTTTATTTACATTATACAAATTTTTAAAGTCATCATAGTGTTCTTGTAAGTAATTTAAAATATCTCTTTTTGTGTGGATACTCATGGGAAACTCCTTAATTCACAAATATTATAACAAAAAAGTGTATAATAAAAGAAAAAAGGTTTTTAATGGCAAAGATTTTAGCTATTTTGCTTATTGTTTTTTCTTCATTATTTTCAAGTGTTATCAAAGTTTCACTAGCCACAAATGTTACTTATGCGATAGATGAACTTAAAAAAGAGTTTAACAAACTACATCCAGATATAAAGCTACTTACGACCATAAGTAGTAGCGGAAAACTAACTGCTCAGATTAGGCATGGAGCTGATTTTGACTTGTTTTTGTCGGCAAATATGAAATATCCCAAAGCTCTTTACAAAGATGGGATAGCAAAGACTAAACCTGTTGTTTATGCACAAGGAAGTTTGATACTTCTAAGTTCCCAAAAAAGAGATTTTTCAAAAGGAATAGATATAATCACTGATGAGGGCATCAAAAAAATTGCAGTAGCAAATCCTAAATTAGCTCCTTATGGAAAAGCTACTATTGAAGCGATAAAAAGTCTAAAACTATATGACAAAGTAAAGGATAAGTTTATTTTTGGAGAATCTATCGGGCAAACTGTTATATATACTCTAAATGCTGCTGATATAGGATTTATAGCAAAATCAACTATCTTTTCTCCAAAACTAAAAGGATTAAAAAAAGGAGAAAACTGGATAGATGTAGATCCAAAAACTTACAATCCTATATTTCAAGGTATGGTGCTTTTAAAAGATAACAAAGATGCAAAAGCATTTTATGATTTTATGTTGAGTGATAGTGCAAAAAAAATACTTAAAAAATATGGATATATAGTACCTTGAGTATTAATTTCACACCATTTATCCTATCTTTTAAGTTAGCTTTCATTACAACCCTTGTACTCCTTTTTATAGGAGTACCTTTTGGGTGGTTTTTATCTCAAACTAAGTCTAAGTTTAAGCCACTTATTGAGGCTATAACAGCACTCCCGATAGTTTTGCCTCCATCAGTTTTAGGGTTTTATATACTTATAGTTTTATCTGATAAGTCGCCTATCGGAGCTTTTTTTGCTCAGCACTTTGACTTAAAACTTGTATTTAGCTTTTGGGGGCTTGTTGTTGCTAGTTGTTTTTACTCATTTCCTTTTATGATTCAACCTATTCAAAGTGCTTTTGAAAACTTAAACAAAAACATGATAGAAGCTAGTTTTTTAAGTGGCAAAGGGGTATTTGAAACTATTTTAAGAGTAGCTCTGCCAAATATAAAACCATCTTTGATAACAGCTATTATCATAACTTTTGCACATACCATAGGAGAGTTTGGAGTAGTTTTGATGGTTGGAGGAAGTATCCCAGGAGAAACAAAAGTTGCTTCAGTTGCTATATATGAACTTGTTGAAGAGATGGATTATCATATGGCAAATATTTATAGTGCTATTATGTTAGTGATAAGTTTTGTGATACTTTTTGGAGTATATGTCTTTAACAAACAACACAATAAAAAGTTTAGTCTATGAAGTTAGATTTTAAAAAGCCACTTATTGGCTCAGATGGGCAGATGATACTAGATGTAAACTTGGACTTAAACAAGGGTGAATTTATCTCTATAAGTGGAGCTAGTGGAAGTGGAAAAACTACGATTTTAAGGATTTTAGCTGGGCTTGAAGAGGCTAGTGGTAAGATAATAGTTGATGATGAAGTTTGGTTAGATAAAAACTTTAGTATTCCTCCTCAAAAAAGAAAAATAGGATTTGTTTTTCAAGATTATGCACTTTTTCCAAATATGACTATTGAGCAAAATCTGCTTTTTGTAGATAATAATAAAAATCTAGCCAATAAACTTCTTTTCATGACTGAACTTAGTGAGTTAAAAAACAGATACCCAAACTCCCTAAGTGGTGGACAAAAACAAAGAGTAAGTATCTGTCGAGCTTTGATGAAAAAGCCAAAAATCCTGCTTTTAGATGAAGCATTTTCAGCTTTGGATATAGTTATGAGAACTAAGTTACAAAATGATGTTTTGAACTTACATAATGAGTTTAAAACTACTACTTTGATGATTTCTCATGATAAAAGTGAGATTGCTAAGATGTCTGATAGAATTATTATAATTGATAAGGGTAAAGTTATAGATGACAAAAGAGCTAGTGAAATGTTTTCTTCAAATGCCCTTCAAGGAGAGATTTTAAAAACTATTGACAACAAAGCCCTTTTATCAATAGAAAAACAAGTCATAAAGATAGAAAACAAAGCCTACAAAGTAGGACAAAAGGTAAGCTTTGAACAGAGCCTTTTCTAAGCCATTTTTGCTAACTCTTTTTTTCAAACAGAACAAATACCATCGTCATGGTGTACTTATGCACACTCTAAAAGTTGTTTACTATATCTTAAAAAACAAAGATTTTAAACTTTTAACTGCTGGAGTTTTGCATGATATAGGAAAACCATTTGTCGCTTATCAAGATGAGGAGGATGTTTTAACAGGTGAGTGGTCTTTTACTGATCATGAAGAAAAAAGCTATCAAATTATAAAAAACTGGGGCTTTTTAAGTGACTATACAAAAAAAATAGTCAGATACCACTATCTTATCAGAGATATAAAAAAGCATAAAACTAAAAACCCAAAAAGAAGTTATGAAAAAGCAAAGATTTGGGATAGTTTGGATAAAGGTATGCAAGAAGATTTAAAAAGGTTTATAAAATATGATGATTGGGGTAAGGTATAAAAAAATTTTATCATTCTTGATATTTTTGAGAACTTTTTTAAAAAGTTCCCAAAAGATTTTCAATCCTACTAACTAACTCATCTTTACCTATTATTGCCATAGTATCATAAACAGATGGGCTTACTGAACTTCCTGTTATAGCTATTCTTATTGGTTGGGCTAGTTTTCCTAGTTTTATATCATTTTCTTCCATGAACTTAACTGTCATCTCTTCAAAATCTTGACTATTTTCAGGACTATTTTGTTTTAGGATTTCTAAAAACTTTGTTAAGATCTCTTTCCACTCACCTTTTAAAAACTTTTTAACTGCCTTTGCATCGTACTCTCTAGGTTTGTTGATGATACTTTCTATTTGAGTTTTTAACTCTACTAAAGTTTTTGCTCTTTCTCTGTGAGAGTCTATCAAAAGCTCTTTTTTTGGATGAGCAGAGATATCAAGTTCCAAATCTTTTAAATCATCTATGATTCTTTCATAAGACAAAGTTTTCATATAGTTAGAATTTAGCCATAAAAGTTTTTCACCATTATAAGCTGATGCTGATTTGTTTATATCTTTTGGATCAAAAAGTTCTAGCATCTCTTGCATAGAAAAAACTTCTTGATCTCCATGACTCCAGCCAAGTCTAACTAAAAAGTTTAAAAGAGCTTCTGGAAAATATCCTAAAGTTTTATAATCCATAGCATCCATAGCACCATCTCTTTTTGAGAGTTTTTTACCTTGAGGATTTAGTATCATCGGTACATGATAAAACTTAGGTATATCAAATCCTAGTGCTTGATAAACTATTATTTGTTTTGGAGTGTTTGAGAGGTGATCATCTCCTCTTATCACATCAGTAAGCCCCATCAGGGCATCATCGATCGCAACTACAAAGTTATAAGTTGGAGTTCCATCACTTCTAGCTATGATAAAATCATCCAAAATATCATCAGTGTTAAAACTAACTTTTCCTTTTATACCATCTTCAAATTCTATGATAGTGTTTTGTGGGGCTTTTATCCTGATAACTGGTTCTATCCCCTGCGGTGGAGTTCCTTCAAAATCTCTATATCTACCATCATATTTAGCTCTTTGTTTGTTTGCCATTTGCTCTTCTCTTAGGGCAGTTAGTTCTTCTTTGCTCATATAGCATTTATATGCTTTACCCTCATTTAAGAGTTGATCTATGTATTTTTTGTACAAATCAAATCTTTTTGATTGATAGTAAACATCTCCATCATACTCTAATCCTACCCAATCAAACACTTGTTTTATAGCTTCCATTGCCTCAAAAGAGTTTCTTTTCTGGTCAGTATCTTCTATACGAAGAAGAAATTTCCCACTATTTTTTCTAGCCCATAAGTAGCTGTAAAGTGCTGTTCTAAGTCCCCCTATATGAAGGTAACCCGTAGGACTTGGTGCAAATCTTGTTATTGTCATAGTTAAATACCTTTTACTTTTTTACTTCTTGTTTATTTACTTTTGATATAATTTACCCTATCTTATAAAAAAGGTTATTTGATTATGCTAAAAAAGTTGTTTATTTTATCAATCTTTACTGTATTTGGTTTTGCTAAAGTTGTTGGTGGTATTGCTATATTGGTAAATGGCTCGCCTATTACTACATATGAGTTAAAAAGTTTTGCAAAAGCAAATCATATTCCTATAAATGTAGCGGTTAATTCTCTTATACAACAAAAACTAGAAGAACAACAAGCAAATAAAATTGGTATAAGAGTGAGTACGATGGATATCAACAATGAAATGTCAATATTAGCGAAAAAAAATGGACTTGATTTAGAATCATTTAAAAAAGAATTAGTTAAAGAAGGAAAAAGTATCAGTGATTTACAAGAGCAGATTAGAAAAAAGATTTTAAAAGATAAACTATATCAAGCTATATTATCCTCAACTTTACAAAAACCAACCGAAGATGACTTGAAAAGATTTTATAATCTTCACTCCAAAGAGTTAAATGCTCCTACAAAAGTTGATGTAATACAGTTTGTTTCACTAGATAAAGAAAGATTGGCTACAAAACTAAAAACTCCTGCTTTTCCGATAGCTGAAGTTAGTGAAAGCAAAACTTCTATACCTTTAAACAAGATTCCACCTCAACTCTCTGAGATATTACTTAAAACTAAAACTGGACACTATACACCTATTTTAAATATAGGTCAGGGAAGATTTGTAGCTTTTAAAATCTTAAAAAAGTATATGCATCATATATCATTTGATGATATAAAACCAAAGCTTTTTGCCGCTTATATGAACGAAAGACAACAAGCAAGGCTTATAGAGTTTTTTGAAAAGAAAAAAGCTGAAGCAAATATTAAGGTTCTTAGAAAACCTTAATACTCTTTCCATCAAACTCTTTTGCATCGACAATCTTTACAACTTCTTTTGCTTTTAAATCTGTTTCAACCGCTACTTCTTTGGTTTCTTTTGAAATTTTAGAGTTATCTTTGATTTGATTTGTTACATTTTTTATTATTAAGTTTATCTTATCGATTGAGTCTAACTGCTTATGTGATACTTGCTCAATTTCTTTTATATATTCACTACTATTTAAAATATTTTGATTTAATTTTTTATATCCATCTATCATTTTATGAGCAACTTCTTTACCTGTATCTGTTTTTTTAGATGCACTTTCTATCAACTCTTTTATCAAAGTAGCTGCTTCACTTGATTTTGATGCTAGATTTCTAACTTCACTAGCAACAACTGCAAATCCTTTTCCTGCTTCTCCTGCCGTAGCTGCTTCAACTGCTGCATTTAAACTTAAAATATTTGTTTGAAATGCTATTTGATCTATCACTGTTATGGCTTCACTTATATCATTTACTTCTTTGTTGATGTCATCCATTGCCTTAGCTGTTTTAGATGCCAATAGTTCTCCATCTTTTGCTTTTGTTAAAACTTCATTTGAAATATTTGACATTTTTTTAGAATTTATACTATTTATTTGTATATTTTGAGTCATCTCTTTTAATGCCCCATTTGCTTCATCTAGTATTTTTTCACTTTTTTGAGTGCTTTTTGTTATCACTTCCATATTTTCCAAAAGTATATCACTTGTTCTATCCAAATCAAGTCCATTTTTTTTATTTTCTACAAGCATAGTTGTTATAACATTTCTAAGGTCATTTATATGTTGCACCAAATTATCAAATGCCCCACCCTTTTCTATTTGTTCTAGTTTCAATTTTTTTCTATAATCAGATTTTTTATACTGACTCAAAACATCAAAAATTATTTGAAACTTTTTATTACCTTCTTCTATCATATCATTTACACTATCTTTAAACTTTGTTAAACTTTGACTGGAAGTAGAAGCTGTTATCTTTTCCTCATACCATCCAAGTTTAACTCTTTGTATAGTTTTTTCTGCTTTGACTATAAATGCTATATCACTTTTATGATTTTGTTCTATATTGTCTAAATATTTGTTAAATTCATTTGAAATAACTCCTAATTCATCTTTTGATTTTACGGGTACTCGTCTTGTAAGATCTCTATCTCCTGAGGATAAAGATTTGATGACTTTTATCATACTTATTAGTGGTTTAGATACAAAACTATTTAAAAGCAATAGTGCTAAATAAGTTAAGACAATAGCCATAAAAATATTTGTTGCTGCTATCATCAAAGTAAAATAAGCTATATTTGAATCACTCTTTTTTAAAGAAACTCTCAAATCCATAACTCCTAAAACATCCCCTTCTTTTGCACTCACATGACACCCTAAGCATCTTTGTTCTGCTATAAAAGGTTTTAGGATTTGCATCTGATGCTCACCTTTTTTTATATCTTTTATAATAGGCTTTTTACTTTTAAAAATCCCCAAAATCTCTGAATTAGAAATATACTTTTGCTTTAAAGAAAAATCTTTTATAATTTGCTTTGACTTATATACATGAAGATGCTTAACACCTTTTATATTTCTTGCATCTTTTTCAGTTGCCAAAACAGTTTTCGGATCACCTAAAAGCATACTTGTAGTCATAGTTTGATAGATTGATTGACTTAAAATTTCTAAGTTTTTTCTTACCTGCTTTTCTAATTCACTTTTTGCACCAAAATATGAAAACAATGATACAAAAACAACTATCGTTGTAACAGTTATCATAAAAACTTTAACAAACTTTTCTTTTATAGACTTTGAATTTTTTATATTTAACATTCTTTCACCTTATTTAAACCTAAGTTTTTTAACTCTTTGCTAAATATCGTCAAAGATTTAAATAAATTTAGAAAAACCTTCTATAAATTTTAAATTATTATTTATACACGAACAAACTAAATAATTTTTATATCCTAATTTTTTTGCTATTTCCCTATATTCAAGACTTAATTCAAACTCAGTTTCAGAGTTATCAAGTATAAAAGAGAGTGGGCAAATAAGTATATTTTTATTTTTTATCTCTTTTAGTTTATCTTCCAAACTAGGACTCAGCCACTCAACTGGTCCTAGTTTTGACTGATAAGCTAAATGAATATTTTTAAAATTCAAATCTTTTTCTTTTAATTTTTGTTTTAAAAGTTTTACATTTTCTTCTATCTCTTTTTGATATGGATCTCCTGATTGAACTATTTTTTCAGGAAGGGAATGAGCAGAAAAAATCAAATCAAACTCTTTTGCATCGACCTCTCCACTCTTTTCTTGTATCTTTTTTATAACGGCATCTAAAAAAAAATCTTCTTTATAAAAGTTATTTACAACTTTTAAAACAGGAAAAAAATCTATCTTTTTTAAAGCTTCTTTCAAATCCTCAACAGAAGATTTTGTAGTTGTTGTTGAGTATTGTGGATAAAGAGGTATGACTATAAGTTTTGTTACTCCACTTTGTTTAAGCTTCATAAGCTCTTCTTTTGCAAAAGGAGGAGTATATCTCATAATAGTAGTAACTTCTAAACCTAAAATCTTTCTAGCACTTTTATTAAACTCTTTTGTGTGTTCGACTAAGGGAGATTTTCCACCTAATCTTTTATAATTTTTTTTTGCTTCTTTTTTTCTAAAAAAAACTATTGATTTTGCAATAATTTTTCTTAGAAGGTCACTTTTTACTGTGATGATATTTTTATCATTAAACATATTTGTTAAAAAAAGTTCTACTTCATCAAGATTTTTTGGAGCTCCCATATTTAGAAATACTACTGCTTTACTCACTTCTTCTTCCTAGATAGATTTTAAATCCTTTTTCTTTTTCCAAAAGTTCTACTTTTCCATCGTGAGCTTTTATAATCTCGAGTGAAAGAGCAAGACCTAATCCATGTCCTTTTAATTTTGTTGTTTGAAAAGGCTCATAAAGTATATTTTTATTTTTTATAGGTACTCCACTATCTTTTACTGTTATGATATCAAACTCTTTTTCTCTTGCAAAAGAAAAATCGACTATTCCTGATTCATTTTCATCTTCTTCTATTGCATCAAGGGCATTGTATAAAAAGTTTTGACTCATAATACTAAGAAGTTCAATATCTCCAAAAATCTCTACATCTTCAAAGTTAATATTTAACTCTATATCTTTTGTTATTGAATAGTATTCATAAGATTCTTCTATCTCATTTTTAAGATCTTTCAACAAAAAAAGTTTTTTATTGGCATTTACACCTTTTGTAAAAAGTAGAGTTGTTTTTATGATCCTTTCCACTCTATAAATAGACTTTTGCATTTCCATAACAAGTATTTTATTTTTTATATCTACTTTATTTAACAAGGTTGAAGCTAAAATGGAGATGGAGCCTATTGGATTTCTTATCTCATGTGCTAAGTGAGCAGATACTTTACCCATCGATGCAAGTCTTTCATCTCTTTTTTGTTCAGTTATATCGGTCGCACTTATTATAGTATTATACTCTGTTTTATTTATCTTTATAAGATATATTTTAGAATGATACTCCAACTCATAGTTGTTTTTTTCTTTATCAATCTCATAAAAAAGGGTAGAAAGTATTTTTGCTTCAGTATTTTTTAGAAAAAAACTACCATCTTTATCCAACACCCAAAGGGCATTTGGTAAAAACTCTATAACTTCATCCATAGTTTTTTTCATTTGATTAAAATTTTTTTCAACAACAAATGTAGTAGCTAAAATCTCTTCTAAATTATCTAAAAAATCTTCATTACTATTCTCTAACAAAATACTTCCTTAAAATCATCGATATCATAAAGCAAAAGATTTTTATCCTTTGACTTTAGTAGTTCATTGCTAAAACCACTTTTTGAAAAAAGCACAAAATAATCCACATCAAAACCAACTTTTGCTGACTTTTTCTTTAGTTTGTTTAGGATATTACCATTTATTTTATGATTTTTCCACTTGCACTCACCAACATAGAGTGTTCCATCTTTTTGCTTTGCTAAAACATCTAACTCTACATACTTATCCCAATAACTTCCATCTTCTATTATATCTAATCTTTTTTGTCTTAAAAGTTTATTTGAAAGATATTCAAATTTTAAACTTATAAAATAATCTAAATTTTCTTTTATATTATTTATAATTATTTTATAATTGTTTTCTTCTAACTCTTTATAGTATGGATAAATAAACATAAACCAAAAACGATAAAAACCTTTGGTAAATCTCATCTTATCTTCTATCTGATAACCTCTATAAACTCTCTTTTTTCTTTTATAAAATCTAAAATCATCAACTTCACGAGAAAACTCTTTTTCTAAAATATTTTTTTGAAAAAGTATTTTATATATAGTTTTTCCACGATAAAAAGATATATCATTTTTATATACAGAGTAAGATTTCCTACTACCAATAGATAGGCGATGCAAAAATTTTTCTATATCTTTTTGGAGATTTTTATCATCACTAAAAATAAAAAGTTCTTTTAGAAAATGATACTTTTTTAAAATATTTTCTTCGATATTTTCTAAAAGTGTTTCTTTTTCCCTAAGTATTTTTAAATTATCGTAACCATCAAATACAGCAAAATACTCCACTAACTCTTTAGTACTCAAATATGAAAACTCTTTTGCAAAACCAGTCATAAATATATATTATCAATTATATTCTTTAGGGTACTTCTAAAGACTCTATCTCATTTTTTACAGATATCTCGTCCAAGTAAGCATCAAAAATACCGCTCTTTTTGAAAAATCCTAAAAGTTCTCCATCTATTTCACCATCTTGAACCATTTTATCAAGTATCTTATATGTTTCATCTTTACTTTTTGCTCTTTTATATGGTCTATCACTTGAAGTTAAGGCTTCAAATACATCACATATAGCCATCATTCTACTTTCCATACTAAGTTCATTTGCTTTTAATCCAAAAGGGTAGCCCTTTCCATTTAATTTTTCATGATGAAAACCTGCTATTTGAGGTATTTTTTCATATTTTTTAGGAAAATCTAAGTGTGAAAGCATATCATATCCAACTTTTGCATGATTTTGTACTTTTTGTCTTTCATTTTTAGTAAGATTTCCTTGTTGTACACTAAGTTTTTCTATCTCATCTTTTGTTAAAAGGGTTATAGTTTCAAAATCACTTTTATATGTTTTTTTGGAAATTTTTTCTACCTTTTTTATATCATCATCACTTAAATCTTTGGCAGGAGTATTTATATCTTTTATAAAATTAAAATCTTTTACAAGAGATTCCATCTCTTTATTGTATGCTTTTTTCATACCATCCATATCTACATCAACTTCCCCTTTTAAAAAAGCAAGTTCTAGTTTTAACTGCTCTATTCTGATTGAGTTTATAGCATTTATAAATCTCTCTTTTATTTCATTTATCTTGTCATAAAGTCCTTCAAGTCTTGTTGACTTATCTAGTATATAATCAGGTGTAACTATCTTTCCAATATCATGAATCAAGGCTGATATTTCAAGTTCTTTTTGTTCTTCTTTTGTATAAACTTTATCTTTAAAAAGAGTTTTATCCCTATTTATAGCAAATATCATTAGTTTTATCAATTTAGCAACATTTTTTATATGTCTATATCCATATTGAGATTTTTGATTTATAGCAAATGAAATTGTTTGAATAAAAGATAAAAATAAATTTTCAAGATTTTCAATAAGAGTGTTTTTACTTATAGCTGTTGCTGCAAATATTGCCAAAGATTGTATCTCATTTTCATCATTTTTACTATAACTTTCTATATTTATAAAATTATTTTTATTTATAAGTTGTAAAACACCTATTACTTGTTCATCTCCATCAGTTAAGGGGATAACTAACATAGATTTTGAACGATAATCATTGTTTTTATCAAAAACTTTTGTTCCTTCAAAATTAAAATCTTTTGATTCATATACATCTTCTATATTTATTATTTCATTTTTCAAAGCACACAGAGCTGATACATTTGATGTATTTTCTTCTTCATCGATATACAATGGTACATTTGGCCATGAAATATTTGTTGAAAAAATATTTAATTTTTGATTTATAACAGTTTTAAATCTTAAAGAATCTTTCTCTTTTATATAGATAGTTCCACCATCACTTCTAGTTATTTTCATAGCCTCTATCAAAATAGTTTTCAAAATAATATTTAAATCTTTTTCTTTTGCAACAAGTTTTATAAAATCTATTTTTTCTTCTTCATATTCTCTAAGATCAGGATCATTGAAAAACTCACCTTGTGAAAGAATCCTACCTTTTCCTTTTAAAATCTCTAACTCTTCAACTTCTTTTTCTATCTCTTCTTTATGATTTGATTTTAAATGTACAAGATAAACATCAATATTTTTTTTCACTTTTTCAAGCTCATTTTTTAAAAGATTTGTTGAGAAGTGTCCACTCTGCTTTGCTAAAGTTTCTAATCTTTGAGGATAAGAACAATCGATTATTAAAGAAGTTATATCTTTTTGGTTTATATTGTTTATAATATTTTCACATATGCAACTATCAGGTACAAACAAAGTTGTAAAATCATTCTTTTTTATGATATATCCACAAGTATCAACTGTATGATTTACCTCTATCGGAGTTAAAGATACATCTTTAAACTCATAAGTTTTATCAAGTTCTATCTCTATATACTTTAGTGCAAATTCATCTGAATTCAAAAGCTTTATTTTTGAAAAATTTGGCCAGATTTTGTTGTTGAATATATTTTCTTTTAAGTGAGAAATAGTTTGAGGAAGAGCATATATTTTTATAGGTCTTTTTAATAGTTCAAAATTTAAATCAAAAAGATAAGGTATATCAGCAATATGATCAAGGTGAGAGTGTGTTAAAAATATATGTTCTATAAATCTTGACTCTTTTTTTAGTGAAGTTATTATATTTCCTCCATCTACTAAAATATCATATGATACTTGAACACACATAGTTCCACTACTTTCACTTTTGCTACCATTTACCCCTAAAAACCTTATATCACTTCGTATCAAATCTATATACCCCATCAAAATTTTTAATATCTTGGTCTAAAAGCTTTTTGCATCGACCTCCATACATTTTATAAAGAAACTCACCTGTTTGTAAATATAGTTCCTCAAAAATATCTTTAGCTCCTGTAAAATCGGCATTTTTATAAAAAATTAAAGCATTTTGATATTTTTTTAAAATATTTTTATCATTTTCATTAAAATCACCAAACCCCAACACTTCATAAATAGTTATACTTTTATCTTTACCTTTTACTTTTACCGAGTCTAATTCTCTTATTTGATACTGTTTAGTTAACCTTTTTTTTGTATCTTCACTTATTATTATCTTTGCACCATAAGCTTTTGTAAGACCTTCTAATCTGGAAGCTAGATTTACAGAATCTCCTATGATGGTAAAATCACTTCTATTTTTACTACCAACTTCCCCAACAGTTGCTATACCTGTATGGATACCTATACCTATCGCCAAAGGAGGAGAAAGAGTTTTGTTTAAGTTTTGTAAACTTTCTATCTGCTTTAAAGCACTACTCACACAAAGATCTGTATGATTTTTTTGCTTTACTGGAGCATTCCAATAAGCCATTATCGCATCTCCTATATATTTGTCTATCGTACCTCTATAATCTAAAACTATATCACTCATAAAAGATAAATAAGTATTTAAATACTTCAAAAGTTTAGAAGCACTTTCAAAATTTTCACTAATTGTTGTAAAACTTCTTATATCACTAAAAAATATAGTAACTTCACTCTCTTTTGCACTAAAATCAACTTCTTTTTTCAAAATCTCTTCCACAACTGCTGGAGAAACTTTTTGAGCAAATTTTTGTTTAATAAGTTCTTTTTGTTTAGATTCTACAAAAAGTTTTTTGTAAAACATATAGAAGATAGTAAAAATTGATGCTAAAAACAGATACAAAAAGTTAAGTAAAATCTTTTCCTTAAACATTTCAATATATAACCCATAGTATAGCCCTACCAAAAATAGCAAAGAAAATAAAATAGCACTTGTTGCACTAAGATAACTTAAAAAAAATGTCAAAATAAAAACTATAATAAAAATAAAAACTATATTTTCTCCCAAAGTATATGATGGATTTGAGATAAAGTTTGAGTTTATTATATTGTCAAGTACATTTGCATGAATCTCTACTCCCGGGAATGTTGAAGAAAAAGGAGTTGACCTTAAATCCAAAAGTCCTGAAGCACTAGTACCAAAAAGTAGTATCTTTCCTTCAATATCACTCTTTTTAAAGTTATTATTATAAATATCAACAGCACTTACATACTTATAACTCTTTTTTCCTCCTCTATAATTAACAAAAACTCTACCATATCTATCAGTTGGTATCTTTATATTACCTACTTTTATACTTTCTATTCCATTTTCATCATAGTTTATATTTACAATCTGAGTACCTAGCATCGCTCTTATCATTTCTAATGTCAAAGATGGATAAATACTACCGTCGTATGAAATAACAAGTGGTACATATCTTACAACTCCATCACTATCAGGAACCATATTAAAACTTCCACTAGAGTATGCACTTTGTTGTAAAATAGGTATATTTGTAGTATATCCTTTTGCTTTTATGATATAGTTATTAAAATTATTAAGTCCAACTTGTGAAAATATTGCATTTTGAAGTGGTGGTTTGTTGTTTGTTGAGTTTGTTTCTAAGTTAAATACAAATCCTAAAATCGTTGGTGAACTTTTTAATGTATCAGCTAAAATTTTATCATAATCTTTTGCTTTAATAGAGATATTTAAATCTTTTAAAATATTTTTTGGAGATGTCCTATCCTTTTCAGCAAAAACCATATCAAAGCCTAGTATTCCCATCTTTGCATCTGCCAAGTTTTGAATTATTTTAGCTATTTTATCTCTACTCCAAGGCCATTGCCCTAACTGTTTTAAAGATTTTTCATCAATATCTATAATCGTTATATCTTTACTTACAGTTTTTACTCCACGAAAGCTAAAAAATGAATCTATAAAGTTGTTGTTAAACTTTTCTAAAGAAGTAGGACTAAAATATAACAGGAGCGAAAATGCTCCTGCTATTAGAGTTGAAATAAATAAGTTTGCTTTTATCGTTTTCATAAAACTTTTATAGCAAAATCTGTTCCAACTTATCTTCTTCTTGCATTAAAGTCTAAATCAGCATTTTTAAATCCTTTTGATAGATTTAGATTTCCTCTTGCATTTTCCAAATGCTCACCCAAAAGTTCACCTCTACCTCTTCCGGCATATCCTTTTGTACTTGCTCTTAACCTAAACTTTCCATCACTCGCAACATTTCCAATAAGACTACTTTTCCAAAGTTGTCTATCTTTTCTAAACTTAACATTACCTCTAAGACTAGCTTTCCCTATATCAATATCAAGTGCAATTTGATTATTATTTGCACTAACTCCACTACCAGATACTGTTCCCTTATAAGTCAGTTTTGATGCACCTGCTCTTTTTATCAAATCTGCATAAGAGTTTTTGTTTTGCAAACTTTGTTGACCATTTTGCTCACTACTTTCCATATCTGTATTTCCAAACTCACCATAATCCTCATCACCATCACTTACCGATTTTGTTTGTTTTCCCCACGACATTAGATTTGAAAATCCTGAACTATTATCTGTTGAATTTGTTTGTGAGTCTTGTTGTTCATCATCTGATGAATTACCAGTATTTCCCCCACTAATAGTATTTATTACACTACTTATTACACCGCTTACAGTTGTTTGAGTTGTACTATCTTGAGTGGAACTAGTTTGTGTATTTGTTTGAGTATCACTAGAAGAACTTTCTTCATTTCCTCCAGAAATAGTATTTATTACACCACTTACTACACCGCCTACAGTTGTTTGAGTTGTACTATCTTGAGTAGAACTAGTTTGTGTATTTGTTTGAGTATCACTAGAAGAACTTTCTTCATTTCCTCCAGAAATAGTATTTATTACACCACTTACTACACCGCCTACAGTTGTTTGAGTTGTACTATCTTGAGTAGAACTAGTTTGTGTATTTGTTTGAGTATCACTAGAAGAACTTTCTTCATTTCCTCCAGAAATAGTATTTATTACACCACTTACTACACCGCCTACAGTTGTTTGAGTTGTACTATCTTGAGTGGAACTAGTTTGTGTATTTGTTTTAGTATCACTAGAAGAACTTTCTTCATTTCCTCCAGAAATAGTATTTATTACACCACTTACTACACCGCCTACAGTTGTTTGAGTTGTACTATCTTGAGTGGAACTAGTTTGTGTATTTGTTTTAGTA
>JALUNR010000181.1:0-502 GCA_027055005.1 Campylobacterales bacterium | reverse complement strand
TCATTTGTTGGTGATGATTGGATAAAAGCATTAGAACTTTTTTCTTTAACATCTTCTTTTATACTACTTATAGTATCCATTACTTCACTTCTTATATCAGTATGAACTCTATTATTAACGACTACTGGTACTATTGGCTTATCTTCTTTGATATGAACTATTTTTTTAACCTCTTTTTTAGGCTCAACTACTATTTTTTTCACAACTTTTTGATATTTTTCACTTACAACAGCTTTATCACTTTTAGTTATTACTCCCTTAAATATATTTAAAACTTTCTTCTTTATCCTTTTTGGTTTACTAGGTTTTGAAAATCTTGTAAAAGAAGTGATTTCTCCTTTTTTTACAACAACACTACCTCTTCTTGTGTGAACAACTATCTCTCCAGATGTACAAGCTATACTTTCTCTATCTCTTTCAATCCTTCCAACATATATAGTTCCTCTAACTCCTATGGTTGCATTGTTGGTTTTTAGAGTATATTTGCTGTGATTTAAGTGAC
>JALUNR010000180.1 GCA_027055005.1 Campylobacterales bacterium | reverse complement strand
GATATTTAAAGGAGATGGTAGAAAAAGAGAAGATTTTGATGTAGAAAAATTTGAAAAAGATTATCCGCCACCACCTTGGAGAAAAAAAGATATAACAAATGATATCACAGAAGAGTGCCCATATCATACTACTGATGATGAAATAGAGATAGTTAATGCCTCTTTGTATTTAAGAAGGCCTATTTTAATAACCGGCGATCCAGGAGTTGGAAAATCCACTTTAGCTTATGCTATTGCTTGCGAGCTGGGATTAGGTGATGTATTGCATTGGCATATAAACTCTAAATCAACGGTTGAAAATGGATTGTATAGCTATGATGCAATAGCTAGACTGCAAGATACACAAAGTGGAGATAAACAAGCAAAAGATATTAAAAATTATATAAAACTTAACCCATTAGGTATAGCTTTTGGTTCAGCTAAAAAGAGAGTTTTACTTATAGATGAAATAGACAAAAGCGATATTGACCTTCCTAATAATTTACTTCAGTTATTTGAAGATAATTATTTTGAGATAGACATACTTAAAAGAATGGGTAAAGAAAGCGAAGATTTTGATATAGGGGATGAAAAAATTAAGGCAGAATATGGAAAGATAGAAAATAAAATTTTTCCTATAGTCATAATGACAAGTAATAACGAAAGAGATTTCCCACCAGCTTTTATGCGAAGATGTTTGCATCATCACATTGAAGCACCTAATAAAGATAGGATATTAAAAATAGTAGAAAAACATTTAAAAAGAGAACAAATTGATAAAATAGAAAATTTAGAGGAAATTATAAATGATTTCGTAGAAAAAAGAGAAAAAAGCTACCTTTCAACAGATCAACTTTTAAATGCCTTACACATTAGACTAAGCAAGGGTGTTGATGAAGATGCCTTTAAGAAGCTTAGAGAAAAAGTATGGCACTCTTTAATAATGGAGTAAGATAAGTTTTGGAAACTAATCTAAAAAAGATTCAAGAGCTGCTTGAAAAATTAGATATAAAATATGATGATATAGAGTTGGCAGAAGCTATATGGTTATCTCAGTATATAAGTGTTTCTAAAAAAGATATTGCAAAAAAGGAGCAATCGAAACAAAAGCCTGAAATAAAGAGTAATAAATCAATATCTAAAAAATCACCACCTAAAGAAACTTTAACTCAAGAGCAAAAAGCAAAAAAGGTAATGATAGAGTTAGAGGTCGATGGAGAAGCTTCTGTAAATGTATCTACTCAAGAAACAAAAAAAAGTGGATTGCCAGTAAATATTAAGCAGATTAAAGCTGATACTTTAAACCAGACAGCACTTTATAATGCTTTAAAATATTTTAGACAAAAAAAGCTATCTAATGCAAGTTTTAGCCTAGATATAGAGAAAGTCGTAGATACAAAAGCAGATACAAATCTTTTTATTCCTTATTATAAATATGAGTATGAAAATAGATACAATTTAATTGTAATAACTGATAATAGCGATACTATGCAACTATGGAGTGAAGAGATAAAATACTTTATAAAAAGTTTGAAAAGTTTTAATCTTTTTAAATCTGTAGCAGATATACAGTTAGATACAACACAAGAAGAGCCAAAATTTTCTAAAACTGTGCAGATGCAAAGTGATACATTGCTTATGATTGTCAGTGATATGACTGCTAAATCTTGGAGGAGTAATATACTGCTCAAAAAGCTTTACAAATGGCAAAAAAAAGCTTCTATTTTTATATTGCAAATGTTTCCATCGCATCTGTGGAGTAGAACTATATTAA
>JALUNR010000179.1 GCA_027055005.1 Campylobacterales bacterium | reverse complement strand
TTAATATAGTTCTACTCCACAGATGCGATGGAAACATTTGCAATATAAAAATAGAAGCTTTTTTTTGCCATTTGTAAAGCTTTTTGAGCAGTATATTACTCCTCCAAGATTTAGCAGTCATATCACTAACAATCATAAGCAATGTATCACTTTGCATCTGTATAGTTTTAGAAAATTTTGGCTCTTTTTTTGTTGTATCTAACTGTATCTCTACTACAGATTTAAAAAGATTAAAACTTTTCAAACTTTTTATAAAGTATTTTACTTCTTCCCTCCATAACTGCATAGTGTCGCTATTATCAGTTATTATAATTAAATTGTATCTATTTTCATACTCATATTTACAATAAGGAATAAAAAGATTTGTATCTGCTTTTGTATCTACGATTTTCTCTATATCTAGGCTAAAACTTGTATTAGATAGCTTTTTTTGTCTAAAATATTTTAAAGCATTATAAAGTGCTATCTGGTTTAAAGTATCAGCTTTAATCTGCTTAATATTTACTGGCAATCCACTTTTTTTTGTTTCTTGAGTAGATACATTTACAGAAACTTCTCCATCGACCTCTAATTCTATCATTACCTTTTTTACTTTTTGCTCTTGTAATAAAGTGTCTTTAAGAGGTCGCTTTTTAGATTTTGATTTATTGATACTCTTTTCTTCAGGCTTTTGTTTCGATTGCTCCTTTTTTACAATATCTTTTTTAGAAGCACTTATGTACTGAGATAACCATATAGCTTCTGCCAACTCTATAGCATCATATTTTATATCTGATTTTTCAAGTATCTCTTGAATCTTTTTTAGATTAGTTTCCAAAACTTATCTTACTCCATTATTAAAGAGTGCCATACTTTTTCTCTAAGCTTCTTAAAGGCATCTTCATCAACACCTTTGCTTAGTCTAATGTGTAAGGCATTTAAAAGTTGATCTGTTGAAAGGTAACTTTTTTCTCTTTTTTCTACAAAATCATTTATAATTTCCTCTAAATTTTCTATTTTATCAATTTGTTCTCTTTTTAAATGTTTTTCTACTATTTTTAATATCCTATCTTTATTAGGTGCTTCAATGTGATGATGCAAACATCTTCGCATAAAAGCTGGTGGGAAATCTCTTTCGTTATTACTTGTCATTATAACTATAGGAAAAATTTTATTTTCTATCTTTCCATTTTTTGCCTTGATTGCTTCATCGCCTATATCAAACTTTATATCTTTACCCATTCTTTTAAGTATGTCTATCTCAAAATAATTATCTTCAAACAACTGAAGTAAATTATTAGGAAGGTCAATATCGCTTTTGTCTATCTCATCTATCAGTAAAACTCTCTTTTTAGCTGAACCAAAAGCTATGCCTAATGGGTTAAGTTTTACATAATTTTTAATATCTTTTGCCTGCTCGTCTCCACTTTGTGTATCTTGTAATCTAGCTATTGCATCATAGCTATACAATCCATTTTCAACCGTTGATTTAGAGTTTATATGCCAATGCAATACATCACCTAATCCCAACTCGCAAGCAATAGCATAAGCTAAAGTGGATTTTCCAACTCCTGGATCACCGGTTATCAAAATAGGTCTTCTTAAATACAAAGAAGCATTAACTATCTCTACTTCATCATCAGTAGCATGATATGGGCACTCTTCTGTGATATCATTTGTTATATCTTTTTTTCTCCAAGGTGGTGGCGGATAATCTTTTTCAAATTTTTCTACATCAAAATCTTCTCTTTTTCTACCATCTCCTTTAAATATC
>JALUNR010000178.1 GCA_027055005.1 Campylobacterales bacterium | reverse complement strand
AGTCTTTTTAAAGGATGAAATTGAAAGAGAAGATAAAAAAAGCATATGAAGCATTAAAAACTATGGCTGAATTTTCACCAGAGTATGAAACTTTTAGAGAGATTTTTTATCAAAACCTAAAAGATGGGAAAGAGGATAAAGCTATAGAGTATCTTTTAATGGTAGTTTTTTATCTTTTAAAAAGTGAGGGAGAAGTATTTAATGAGATACTTCAAAGAAGCGATAAAAAAGAGGATTTGATAAATTGGCTTAAGCAAACAAGGGAGAAGCTATGACTAAAAAACAAAAAGCATATAAAAACTCTCTTTTAAGAAAAGTTCATACAAGTAGAACATATCTTGAAGTATATAGTAAAGATAGAGAGCTTTATGAACAGATGCTAAAAAACTCTTTTGGTGTAAAAAGCAGTAAAGATTTAAGCATTGATGAGCTTAAAAGATTGGTTGATTTTTTAGATGGAAAATCTAATGAGATAAAAAAGGATCTTATAACTACAAATCAAAAGAGTTATATTCTTGTGATGTGGGGTAAAAAAAGTCTTTTTAAAGATGAAAATAGCTTACTAAAATTTGCAAAAAGAATTTTACAAAGAGATGTAAACTCTATAGATAAGATAACAAAAAGAGAGGCAATAAAATTAATAGCAGCAGTTAAAAATTTAAAACCTTTAGCTCCTGCAAATAATCCAAATTTTAAAGGAATCCCTAAATGACATGTCCAAGATGTGGGAAAAAAGGGACTAAAGTTTATGGAACTGTTAAAGGATTTATTATCATAAGATATAGAAGATGTGATAACTGCAACTATCACTTTCAAACAAAAGAGATGCCAGTAGTGGACCTTTTAGCCGTTGAGTATATGGAGTATTTAAAAGAGATTGGAGAGGTTGAGAGTGAAGAGATAGATAAAGTAACTATAAAGGTTGATGATGCTTAAAATACTACTAAAACAAAAAGCTAAAGAAAATAAAGATTTAGAGAGTTTAATAGCTGATTTTATTAAAAAAAACAGAGATAAAAACTACAAAAATTTAGAAGATTTTTTAAAATCTCTTAGACTTTTTATCTGGAGCAGATGGGAGAGGATAGATAAAGAGATTTTAAAAGAGCTTACTTTAAAAAAGTTAAAAGAGTTAAATATCTCTTTTGAAACAGATGATTTAGATACTATATATGAAAAGATGGCTGTTGCAAGCAGTGCAGCGATTGGGAGTAAGTTTGTGTTTGATAAGATAGATTTAAAGTCTATAAATGCTATGAAAGATATGTTTTACTGGACTGGAACAGAGTATAACAAAAAAACAGAAGATAAGCTAAAAGATATAATAGATAGAGTTTTTAAAGGGGAAATACAAAGAAAAGAGGTCGCAAAAGTCTTAGAAGAGGAGTTTGATGGAGTACTAAAAGGTAGTAAGGCTTACTTTGAGGGAGTAGCTGATCACATCATTAACCAGTCTCAAAATGTTTCAAGAGTAACTGAAGCTATAAAGTATGGGATGGAGTATTTTCAAGTTGTAGCAAGGATGGATAATAAAACTTCTAAAATATGTAGAAGTATGAATGGTAGAATTATCCCTGCAAAGCATTTAGAAAGACAAGTTAATAAACTTTTAAGTGCAAAAAGTATCCAGGAGAAAAAAGATGCTGCAATTTGGAAGAATGATTATCATTTTGGTAAATTAGAAGCAAACTTTGGACTTCCTCCATATCACTTTAGATGTAGAACTATGATACAACCAGTAAGTGTATATGAAGAGA
>JALUNR010000177.1 GCA_027055005.1 Campylobacterales bacterium | reverse complement strand
AAAATAGCTTTTCAAAAAGTAAAAAAAAGTTCAGATATAGTTTTAGTTGAAGGAGCTGGTGGACTTATGGTACCTATTGAAAAAGATTTTTTTATGATTGATTTGATAGAGTTTTTAGGTATTGATAAAACTCTGCTTGTAACTTCAAATAAACTGGGAAGTATAAACGATACGATGTTAAGCATAAAGGCTTTAAAAGATAAAAAAGTTTCTTTTTTGTGGGCTGTAAATCATCATGAAAGTAGTAAAAATAAGTTTATGGAGATAACTTATCCTTTTTATAGAAATAAATTTGGAAAGGTTTTGTTTTTGGAAGAGGATGTGGAGGAGATTTCTAAGCAGTTGCTATCAAAACATCCTCTATAATTTTTGTTATATCTCCATCTAAAACGGCATCTACATTTGAATATGGGATATTGCTTCTTGTATCTTTTACTTGTCTATACGGTTGCAAAACATAACTTCTTATTTGATGTCCCCATCCTATCTCACTTTTTGAAATACCCGCTTTTTGGGCTTTTTGTTTTTCTAACTCCAACTCATAGAGTCTTGATTTTAGCATTTTCATAGCAGAAGAACGATTTTTATGTTGGCTTCTATCATTTTGACATTGAACAACTATACCTGTTTCTAAGTGTGTTATCCTTATAGCACTATCAGTTTTATTTACATGTTGACCACCTGCTCCACTCGCCCTATATGTATCAACTCTTATATCTTTATCTTCTATTTCTATATCTATATCATCATCAACTTCAGGTGAAACCATAACTGAGCTAAAAGAGGTGTGTCTTTTTGCATTGCTATCAAATGGACTTATACGAACTAATCTATGGATTCCATTTTCAGCTTTTAAGTATCCATAAGCATTTTCACCTTTTACGATAAAACTTACATCTTTTATACCAGCTTCATCACCTATTTGATAATCAAGCTCTTCTACTTTAAAACCCATCCTTTCTGCCCATCTAAGATACATACGATAAAGCATACTAGCCCAGTCTTGGCTTTCTGTTCCTCCAGCTCCTGGATGTATCGTTACTATTGCATTATTTGCATCGTCTTCACCACTTAACATCACTGCTATTTCAAGTTTTGTTACTAACTCTTCAAGATTTAGTGCATCATCAAATAACTCAGAGATACTCTCTTCATCTCCCTCTTCTTTTGACATTTCATATAATTCTTTAGTATCTTCAAGAGTTTCTTTTGCATTTTTATATCTTTTTAAAAGAGATGTAAGTCTGTTTTTCTCTTTTTGTACAACTCCAGCCCTTTTAGCATCAGTCCAAAAGTCTTCACTAGACTCCTGTTTTGCGATATCCTCTAGTTTTTTTTCTATCTTATCTGGATTTACTATTTGTTTTATATTTCCTATTTTAGTTGTAAGCTTATTTAAAAGCTCACCATACTCATAACTATCCATTTATTCCCCAAAAATGATAATATCATATATATTTTTTTTCGTAACAAGAGACCGGGAAGTAGAAAAAGAGTTTTTTGAAGCCTCAGCTAGTTTAACCTGCAAATCATCTATCTCTTGTTCCATCTCATCAATTTTATCTTTAAACTGCAAAATAATATCAACTCCAGCTAAATTTACACCAAGATCACGAGTAAGTCTAAGAATCATATTTATTCTATCTATATCTCTTTGAGAATAAAGTCTCATTTTTCCATTTGTACGAGAAGGGGTAACTAGCCCTTCTCTTTCATATTGTCTTAATGTCTGAGGATGAATATTTAGTGCTTTTGCAACTACACTTATAAGGTAAACTGGTTCATCATATCCATGCATAACTCTCTCCTTTACTGTGGTAATTTTTCTTGCATCATTTTCGCTAAATCTGCATCTAATTCATCAGCTTTTGGTATAATAACATTTAATACAAGATATAAATCACCATATTTTTTTGTTTTTCTATTTATCACACCTTGCTCTTTAACTCTTAGTTTTTGTCCACTTTTCACACCAGAAGGAATTTTTACTGTGATATCTTTATATAGTGTTTTAATATCAACCTTTCCACCAAAGATTGCTTTTTTTAGAGGAATATCTATGGTTTTTATCAAATTATCCCCATCTCTTTGATACTCAGGGGATGATGCAACATTTACTATTAAGTAAAGATCACCTTTTTGACTACCATAAGCTTTACCCTTACCTTTTACTCTAAGTTTTTCACCATTTTTTATACCTGCTGGAATCTTGATATCAAAACTCTCTCCATTATAATTTACAGAGTGCTTTCCTCCAAGTACAGCAGTATTAAAAGCTATAGTTATCTTAACTTCAAGATCCAAATCTGGCTCATTATACCCGCTAAAACCACCACCAAATCCTGAACTACTATATCCTCCTGAGCTTCTTCCTCCAAAGCCACTACTACTAAAACCACCAAAACCACTGCTAGCACCAGCACCACCAAAAATATTTCTTAATATTTCATCAAGATCTACATTTCCTTGTCCACCAGCAAAATCATGGAAACTTTGCCCACCAAACATATTATCACCCATTTGGTCATATTGAGCCTTTTTCTTTGAATCACTTAGTATTTCATAAGCTCCATTTATTTCTTTAAACTTTTCTTCGCAATCACTCTCTTTACAAATATCAGGATGATATTTTCTAGCAAGTCTTCTATATGCTTTTTTTATCTCATCTTGAGATGCACTTTCACTAATTCCAAGTGTTTCATATAAACTTTTAGCCACTTTTTTCTCCATACTTCTTAATATTTTATAAATTTATGGAGATTATAGCATAAAAGTTTAGTCTTTGTCAATCAAGTTTATTATAAATTTTGTAGTTTTTTCGGTATGTTACTTTAAGGAAACTATATAAAGAGGGAAAGTTCCCTCTTTTTGTTAAACTTATAAAGCTTCGTGATCCTCTTCACCAGTTCTAATTCTTATAACTTTTTCAATATCAGTTACAAAGATTTTTCCATCTCCTATCTTTCCAGTTTTAGCAGATGTTGTTATAGCATTTAGTGCAGATTCAAGATACTTTTCACTACTTACTACGATTTCTATTTTGATTTTTGGAAGGAAATCAACTATATACTCAGCTCCACGGTATAGTTCACTATGTCCTTGTTGTCTTCCGTATCCTTTTACCTCTGTTACTGTCATACCTTCTATCTCTGCTGATACTAAAGCTTCTTTTACATCATCTAGTTTGAAAGGTTTTATTATTGCTTCTATTTTTTTCAATTTCTACTCCTTATAGATTTATAGCTTCTTCACCGTGAGTAGTCTCATCAAGACCTCTTTGCTCACTCTCTTCATCTACTCTACCACCACCTGTTACAAGTGCTGATACAAAGTAAACTACTGCTGTCATTATAGCACTATAAACTATAGTTAAGCCCACAGCTTTAAGTTGTGCTACTATTTGAGTACCTAAGCTATATTTTTCAGGCATAAGATAAGGAGCTATGAAAAGAGCTGTTGCTATACTTCCCCATATACCTACAAGACCATGAACCCAAAAAGCATCTAAACTATCATCAACTTTAAACAGTCCTTTTATCTTACTAACACCGATAAATCCTAAAGCACCACCTACAAGTCCTATGATAATAGCACCCATAACATCAGCACTTCCACTAGCTGGAGTAATAGCAACTAAACCTGCAACTGCACCTGAAGCTCCACCTACAAGTGTAGCTTTTTTGTAAACTATATACTCAACTATAAGCCATCCGATAACTCCAAGACTTGCTGCTACATTTGTAACTAAAAAAGCATTTGCTGCAATACCATCACTTGCTACTTCACTACCAGCATTGAATCCAAACCATCCAAACCATAACAATGCTGAACCTAAAACTACTAAAATAGGAGAAAAAGGTTTCATAGCACTCTTACCATAATCTCTTCTCTTCCCAAGTATCATAGCTACTACAAATCCAGCAATACCTGCATTTATATGTACAACTGTACCACCTGCAAAATCCATCTCACCAAAGTTTAGAGATGAACCTCCACCCCATGCCCAGTGAGTGATAGGTGCATAAACAACTAAAATCCAAAGTGCAGCAAAAACTGCGAAAGTAGAAAATTTAACTCTCTCTATCATAGATCCACTTGCAATAGCAACAGCAATAGCTGCAAAAGTTCCTTGAAATGCAACAAAAAGTAACTCCGGAATCGAACCTTTTACCGTATCACTTGTTATACCAGCAAGCATTATCTTACCAGTTCCTATAAAATCTCCACTACCAAAAGCAATAGAGTAACCTGCGACTACCCAAACTAAAGTTCCAACAGCAAATGCTATCAAACTCATTCCCATTGTGTTTAGAACATTTTTCTTTCTTGTTAGTCCACCGTAAAATAGTGCAAGTCCCGCGGGTGTCATAAGCATAACAAATGCCGTAGCCACAATCATCCAAGCCGTATCAGCTCCATTTATCTTAGCTTCATCTGCAAAAGCAAATACAGGTGCTAAAAGCCATAAAAAGATAATCAAACCTTTTTTCATGTTTTCTCCTCATAATTTTTTAACCTAGAAATTTTAACAAAAAACAACAATTATTTTACTTTTTTTTTGTATAAAATTTAAGCAATATGAATATTTTAATATAATTTTATATAATATCTACATGAAAAAAATCGGTTTATTTATCCCTTGTTTTGTTGACAGTATATATCCAAGAGTTGGTGTTGCTACTTTTAAAATCTTAAAAGATTTAGGTTTTGAAGTGATATATCCTAAAAGTCAAACTTGTTGTGGACAACCACTTTTTAATAGTGGCTTTAAAAGTGAAGCCAAAGAGTTGTCTAAAAAGTTTTATAGTGAATTTTATGAGTTTGACTATATCGTAGCTCCAAGTGCTAGTTGTATCTCTATGATTAGAGTGCATTATAAAGATTTGCTTGAAAAAGATGAGTTTGAGAAGATAAGTAGAAAGAGTTTTGAAATATGTGAGTTTTTACATGATGTAGTAAGTATAGATAGTTTTAAAACTACTTTTACTCACAAAGTTGCACTTCATAAAAGTTGTCATGGACTTAGAGAACTTGAGCTTGGAGTTAGTAGTGAGTTAAATCTACCATATAATGATAAAATAGAAAATCTTTTGAAAAAAGTTGATGGATTGGAACTAGTAGAGTTAGAAAGAGCTGATGAGTGTTGTGGATTTGGTGGAACATTTAGTATAAATGAGAGTGAAGTCTCTATCAAAATGGGAAAAGATAAGTTAGAAAACTATAAAAAAAGTGGTGCAGAATTTTTAGTAGGATATGATAACTCATGCCTTATGCACTTGGCTTCACTTGATAGTAGTATCAAGGTACTTCATATAGTAGAGATTTTAGCAGGATTAACAGATGAAAACTTTTAAAAGTCCAAATTGGCTAAATGAATCACTTTGGTTTGTAAGAGATAAAAGAGATAAAACTATCAAAAATATACCTGAGTGGGAAGAGCTAAGAGAGGAAGCATCTAACATAAAAGCTCATACTATCACTCATCTTGATTTTTACTTGGAAGAGTTTGAAAAAAATGCTTTAAAAAATGGTATAAAAGTTCACTGGGCAATAGATGCAAATAAACATAATAAGATAGTAGAAAAAATTTTAAAAGCAAAAAATGCTAAAAAAATAGTAAAAAGTAAATCTATGCTAACCGAGGAATGTGAATTAAATCCATACTTAGAAAAAAAAGGTTACGAAATAATTGATACTGACCTTGGAGAAAGGATAGTTCAACTCGCACATCAAAAACCATCTCATATAGTATTACCTGCTATTCATTTAAAAAAAGAAGAAGTAGCTGAAATATTTAAACAAAAAGACTCCGATGCAAGTTATTTGACTGCCTTAGCAAGAAAGAGATTGAGAAAGCATTTTGAAAGTGCAGATGTAGCAATAACAGGGGTAAATTTTGCTGTGTCAGAGGATGGAACGATTGTAGTTTGTACAAATGAGGGAAATGCAGATCTAGGTACGAGTTTAGCTAAAACTCATATAGCTGTTATGGGAATAGAAAAGATAGTTCCAAAGCTGGAAGATTTGGGAGTCTTTTTAAGACTTTTAGCTCGTAGTGCGACAGGTCAAGAAATAACAACATATACCTCCTTTTTTAAAAAACCAGAAAGTGAAAAAGAGATACACTTGGTTATAGTGGATAATGGAAGAAGTAAGATTTTAGGCAAAGAGGATTTTGAGGGAGCTCTGAAGTGCATCAGATGTGGAGCTTGTATGAACACTTGTCCAGTTTTTAGAAGAATTGGAGGTCATGAATATAACTATGTAATCCCTGGGGCAATAGGTGCAAATTTGGGAAGTGCCAGAGATATAAAAAAGTATGGAAAACTATCCTTTGCATCAACTCTTTGTGGAAGTTGTACAAATATTTGTCCTATAAAAATAAATCTTCATGAACAGTTACTTGGTTATAGAAGTCTTTACAAAGAACAAGTTAAAGAGAATAAAGATATTTACTATAAAATAGCTTTTTGGATTTTGAAAAATCCTTTTGTTTATAGGTCTGTTTTTTGGTTAGCTAAATTTATCCCTTACTCTTTTTACAAAAACTCTTGGGGTAAGAAACGACAATCTCCAAAGTTAGCAAAGAAAAGTTTTAAGGATATATATGAGTCGCTTTAAAATATTACATAGTATAAAAAAACATATAAAAACGAAAGTTGAAAGAAAAAACCTTTTATATGAGAAAATAAGTTTCAAAGATAAAAAAAATGCTTTCATAGAGAACCTAAAAAAAGCAGGTGGAGAGGTAGCAGACTCAACTAATGATTATGAAGTAGTTCTAAAAGCAGAGTTTGGAATCTGTGAAAATGGAGCTTGTTTTGTAAATAAGTATGATAAAAGAAAAGATTTTAGTTTTTATGAGAGTATAGTAATAGAGCTTGATGAAAAAGATTTGGTTGAGAATATGTATGAAGCTATGAAGAGAGTTAAAATAGATGACTTTGGTATCTTTTTGAGTGGTCCATCAAAGACTGCTGATATAGAGCAAAGTTTGGTTATAGGAGCTCATGGGGCTAAGAGATTAGGCGTTTATTTTATCTATTAATATTTTTCCATTATAATAATAAACATGAAGTATATAATAGTTTTAATATCATTTTTAAGTTTAGTTGTTGCAAAAAGTATAATAGTAAGTATACTACCACAAAAAGCTATTATAAAAAAAATAGATCCAAGAGCTGATATAGATGTTGTTGTTCCTATTGGAAGTGAACCTCATACATTTGAGCCAAAGCCATCTATTATGAAAAAGATAGCCAAAGCTAATATTTATTTTGCTATTGGTGTAGA
>JALUNR010000176.1 GCA_027055005.1 Campylobacterales bacterium | reverse complement strand
ATATTTATTGGTAAAGTGAAAATCATTTGTATGAATGTGAATAAAGACAATAGCTACAATAAGGGGAAATCTTAAAAATGTTATTCTATCAGATATATTTTTGCTAAGAAGCATTAAAATCCTCCATATGAGCGACACTATATGACATACCAAGAAGTAGAAAAAATTCTTCAGCTATAATAGGATTTGTTAATCCAAAAAAAACAAAATACATAGGAACTACAATAGTTACTAAGTGGTATTTGTTGAAACCCATATAAATTATCCCACTCATATAAATAACAGCTAAGATTGAGCCTTGAACCCAAAGATCTAGTAAAACACTATTTATTTCCCCTGCATCTTTATCTACTCCTAAGATGTGTAATCCTTCGAAATGTGCCCCAACAGATCCAAATCCATATCCTCCAAAAAAATTAGAATTTTTTATCATTTTCCATGCTTCTACATATTGAGCTCCTCTTTCATGATGAAGTTTAAATAAAAATTCTTTCATAGTGATAAATGGGCTAGAAGATAGTTGGTTATATAAGAAAAAAAAGATAATTAAAAGAATAGTTCCAGCTATAAGATAAATACTATTGATATTTTTAAAAGTTTTTAAAAGTTTGTCTTTTTCTAGTTTTGTAGGCGATGTGTAGTAACTACTTCTTGTTATTTTAATATATCCTTTAAAAAAGGATAAAAAAATAAGTATAAGTGCATAAGATAACCATATAGTTTTATTTTTTGACATAACCATAATAAAAATTGTTAAAATATAAAGTGAATATGAAAAATATTTTTGTTTTGGCCATATATTAAACTCTACTCGGCTCATAAATGAAAATAAAAAGATACTACCTACTATAATACCCAGTGCTCCTGCTTCATAAAAAGTTCCCTGAATTGGTAAAAATTCACTTCCCCAACCAAAATGTCTCATATGAATAAATTTAGAAATTATAGAAAATGGGAGAAGTTTATACATAACTATAAACCAACTTACAACATAAAAAAGAAGACTCAAATCTAAAATATTTATGAAATTATTTAAATCTAACTTTTGTACAATTCTTGAACCTACATAAAATACTACAGGATAGATAAATAAGTATTTGATATAATATTTATCAGCACCTATTTTAGGATATGTAGAGTTTAAACTAAGTAAAACTAATAGTAATGCACCTCCTATCATATAAAATAATATATCAAAGTCAATAGTTTTATTAGCTAAATCATCTAAAAAAACAATGCCAAAAGTTAAAAGTACTAAAAGTTGTTCAACTCTTGCAGGACCTACTTTTATAACTGGAAGTGCTAAAAAAACCAATATCAAAAGATATAGATAGAAAAAAACCTTTTTATTCATCTGTTTTTACTTTCTTTTTATAAAGTAGATTCTATCAAGATAAACTTTTTTTACAATACTATTTCCTGGAGGGCTAATCCATACAAATTTGGGATGGTTTTTTGTATCTATTTGTCCTATTTTAAACTCTTTATATTTATTATTAAACATTGCAGTTAGAGTTACTCCTTTTACAAAATTTGGCTCTACTCCATATCTAAATGCCCATCTCGCATTGTCAAAAATAGAGTCTTTTTTAGTAATGATTTTTATACTTGCATAAATATCCCATTTCCCTTTTGGTATATTGTCAAGAGTTAGTGAAAATCCCCACTCATTACTACTACCATCCATAACTGCAGCTACACCATCATTTGCTTCTTTATCTATAATAATATTTGTACAACAAAGCTCTAACTGATACTCTTCAAAGTTAAGCCACTCCTTCCCTCTTTTTAATCCTTTAGCTACTTTTGGAGTAGTTGATGGCTTTTTATTTGATGAAATAATTTTTATAATATTTTTTATATTTATTCCCTCTGCTATATTTGAAATATCAGGATTATTTTTTAAAAAAGTTAAAAATCTTTGTTTTGCTATACCTTTGTTTTTAAAGTTGTAACCTCTTATAAGTCTTATATAATCTATACCTGCAAATAGTCTTATGTAGTGTTTATAAAAAGGTGAATCTCTTTTTAGTTTTTTTAATCCTTGTGATAAAATATCATCTAAATGATTTAAGTTTGTATTATTTAAATATTTTGCATCAATATGTGTTTTAATACTAAGTTTATCTCCTGTTTGTTTTATATAATAGAAAATGGTTTTTATATATTTTATTGCTTCAGTAGATGCATTGCCATAATAATAAGTACAAAATTCTTTTATAAGAATATTTATATCTTGATTTGGATTCCATAGTAGTTTACCAAATACCCAGTATCTAAGATTTGCTAAATCTCCACCTTTTGTTTCATAACTTCCTTGTAAAAATACACCTCTTATATTTAACTTTTTAAAAGTTTTAATATCTCTATCAAGTGCAAAAAGATTTGGATATGGTAGTAAATAACTACCAAAATTTATAGTATAATCCCATATTATGATATTGTCTGTTGATTTTTTCCATCCTTTTATTTGGTTTAAAAGATATAGGTTTTCTTTTGAAGTTAGTGGCTTTGCAAAATTTGCTTCTATTGGTGCATAGTGAATTCCTAAATTTTTTGGGAGTTTTATTTTTTTTGTTGGAGGAATTTTACTCCATAGATAGGCTTGAGAATAAAAGAGTTTGTTTGGAAAAAAATCTTTTAAATTTTTTGCTAAGAAGATACTATAGTTTAAAAATGCCAAAGATTCTTTTTTATCATTTCCCAAGCAGGTTGAGCCTCTATCTTCATGCTCTATTGTTATAACTTTTCTATCATATTTATTTAGTTTAGCTAACTCTTTTTTTAAGTTTACGAGTGCTTCTAGTTTTGCATCTTTATCGCTATATTTGTATTGACCATTACAGCTAAATGCATCACTTAAAATTTGTGAAGATGGAAAACCAAAAGTATCTATTCCTGATGGATAATCTTTGTATTTTTCTTTTTTTATAGTTCTATGTCCTAACCTCCCATTTAAGAGATTTTTATACTCAAATAAAAGATCATCACCTTCACTAAAAAAAATCTCTCTATACCAAAAAGCTGGTTCTTGTTTGTCATTTATGAAGCCTATATTTTTCTTTTTAAAATTAGGTATATACTCAAAATCTTTAGATAAGAACTTGCATCCTACATATTTATCTAAAAAATAATATTCTCCAAAAAACAAAGCCCTATTATTATTTGCTAGTATTGTTAAAACTTTCTTGTTTGATTTTAGGATGAAACCATCTTCTTTTAGTTTATATGGACTATATCCTATTATTATAATACTTTTTGCATTTTTAGGAGCTATTGAGTATATAGGGATTTTATGATGAAGTATTTTTTGAAGATAAGTTGATAACTCTTTTGAAGCTAAGTTCACTGATTTTGTTCTTTGTAATTTTACTATTATAGTATGTTTTGATAGCTCAAAGGCATTTAAATTTATCACTAATAATAAAAATATAAAAATAAATTTTAGCATTTGTAAACCTTAAAAACTATATGTAGCAATTATGCCATATTTTTTAAAAAAAGTTAACTTTTTTATATTTTTTTATACTAAAATACTTATTTTTAGTTAGAATGTTTCAAAAAAGGATTATTTTGGTAAAAAAGTTATTTTCAAATAAGCTTATTAATAACATCATCATATTTACTCTAAGTACAGTTATGAATAAAGGTTTAAACTTCTTTATACTTCCTGTATTGACTTATTATTTAACAAAAGAGGATTATGGATATTTAGGGTTTATTATGTCAATAGTAACAATCTCTACCATATATGTTGGACTTTGGCCTGGAAATTTTTTAATATCTAAGTATTTTGTATATGGGAAAGAAAAGATTGCAAAGTATATGTCAAATATATTTGTAATATTGATAGTAACTTTTATATTATATGTTTTGATACTTTTTGTTTTTGAAAATATATTATTTATAAAATTTAGTGATAAAAGTTTTGTTATATTTTTGATATCATTTTACACTCTTTTTATGGTTTGTTTTAATATCCTAAATACAATAATTCAGCTTGAAAAAAATGCTCTTAAATATGCTCTATTTCAAGCTTTTTATGCGATTTTTAGTTTGGGAATAGCACTTGTTTTGATAATACATTTTCATTTAGGTTGGAAAGGAAAATTTTTAGGTGAAATGAGTGTACTGTTTTTACTATCTTTATATATGATATATTATTTTATAAAAAATAAATATATTGTATTTGATATTGATATAAAAAAATTAAAAGAGTTGTTTTTTTATCTCTTTCCTATGACTTTTCATGTGGTTGGTATTTTTCTAATGGTAACAATTGATAAAGTTATATTAGCTCACTATCTAAGAATAGAAGATGTTGGTATTTATACTATTGCTATGACTATGTCTATGATAGTAAATATAGTTTATGATTCGGCTATGAGGGGTTGGGAGCCATATATATTTGAGAGATTGGCTGATGAAAGTCAAAAAAGTAAAAATTGGATTTATAAAACTATTTTGATATTTTCAGCTTTTGTAATCGTTAGTGCTACTGTTTATATATTTGTAGTTCCATTTATTTTTGATTTTATGATAAATGAAAAATTTAATGAATCTTTGAAATATATCCCATATTTGGTAGTAGCTTTTAGTTTGGAGGGGATTAGAAAACCTTTAACAAGTTTGCTTATGCATAAAAATAGAGTTAAAACTTTAGGAATTATCAGTTTTTTAACTGCTCTTTTAAATATCTGTTTAAATATAATTTTAATACAAAAATATGGTATTTTTGGAGCAGTTTACTCAACTATTATTTCATTTTTTGTTTTGTTGATATTAACTTTAGCAAACTTATTTTTGGATTTCAGCAAGGCTAATACTTTTTTAAATACCACTCAATAGTTTTTACTATTCCACTTTCAAAATTTTCATTTGCCTTCCAATCTAGTTTATTTTCTATCTTTGAAGCATCTATGGCATATCTTTTATCATGACCTGCACGATCTTCTACATATGTTATTAAGTTACTATAAGAGGTATTACTTGGTTTAAGTTCATCTAAAATCTCACAAATTTTTTGGGCTATATAGATATTTGTTTTTTCATTTCTTCCACCTATGTTGTAAGTTTCTCCACTTTTTCCTTTGTGATAAGCTAAGTCTATACCTTTACAGTGATCTAAGACATAGAGCCAATCTCTTATATTTTTACCATCTCCATAAATTGGTATGGGTTTTTGTAAAAGAGCATTTCTTATAATAGTTGGGATTAGCTTTTCATCATGTTGTTTTGGTCCATAGTTGTTTGAACAATTTGTTATGATAGTATCTAATCCATAAGTTTCATGATAGCTTCTAACTATCATATCACTACTTGCTTTACTTGCACTATATGGAGAGTTTGGTGCATAGGGAGTATTTTCAGTAAAAAGATCTTTTGGATCTTGACTTAGAGTTCCATATACTTCATCAGTAGATATATGGTGAAAACGACACTCTTTATACTCATCTTTGTGTATAAATGGTTTTTTCATCCAATATTTGTATGCTACATCTAAAAGAGTAAAAGTTCCATTTACATTTGTTTGGATAAAAATTTCTGGATTTTTTATAGAGTTATCAACATGACTTTCCGCAGCAAAATGTATAACTCCTTTTATATCAAAAGTTGTAAAGATATACTCTACCAATTCACGATTTGTAATATCTCCTTTTATGAATTCATATCTAGGATGATTTTCTACCTCTTTTAAGTTACTTAAATCTCCTGCATAAGTTAAAAGATCAAGGTTTATTAGTTTATAATTTGGATACTTTTCTAAAAAATATGGTACAAAGTTACTACCGATAAAACCAGCACAGCCAGTTACTAGGATAGTTATGAGTTTTGAGTTATGAGTTTTGAATTGGTTTTTATTTGGCATTTTGTTCCTTTTGTAAGTTTTTTTGAGAAGTTTTTACAATTGATGTTAAAATTTTTATAATCTCTTCTATCTCATTTTGCAAAGATGATACATGAGTTTTATTTTTATTCAAATATTCTGTTTTAGTTAGGAGTTCTATCCAATATTTTGTTTCTCTTGCTTCTTTATTTGCTATTGCCATTTTAGAAATAAAATCTTTTTTGCTCTGAGCTGAAATTGCTTCATTAACATTTGCACCAATTGAAGTTCCGCAACGAAGCAATTGTTTAGATATAGTGTACTCTTTGTGATTATCACATAAAAATTTATATAGTTTAATAACTCTTATTGCAAAGTTAAAAGTTTTATTATATATAGAATTTCCATTCATAATTCAAAACTCAAAACTCATAATTTTCGTGATGCAATCACGAAGAGAGTCTTTCCAGTATGGAATATTTATTTTAAAGTCTTCTTTTATTTTTGATTTATCTAGCAGTGAGAAGTGAGGTCTTTTTGCAGGTGTTGGATACCCTGATGTTTTTATCGGATTTATCTGGCATTTTAGTTTTGCCATCTTTACTATCTCTTTTGCAAAGTCATACCAGCTTAAAACTCCTTCATTTGAGTAGTGATAAATAGTTGGAGTTTGATTATTTAAGTTTGGAATAATCTCTAAAATAGCTTTTGCTAAATCTTTTGCATAGGTTGGTGTTCCTACTTGGTCGCTTATGATATTTAACTCTTCTTTTTGTTTCGCTAAGTTTAGTATAGTTTTTACAAAGTTTTTACCATAGTTACTATATACCCATGAAGTTCGTATGATGCAAGAGTTTTTTGGTGCGATTTTTTTTATAGCTTGTTCACCTTTTAATTTACTCTCTCCATAAAAATTTATCGGGTTTGTTTTGTCATTTTCATTATATGGTTTATAGTTTTCCCCGTCAAATACATAGTCAGTTGATATATGAATTAATTTTATATTTTTTTCTTTTGAAATAATTGCTAAGTTGTTTACTGCTTCATAGTTTATTTTTAAAGCTAACTCTTTTTCTTCTTCAGCCTTGTCAACTGCTGTATAAGCAGCACAATTTATTATGATTTTGATATTGTTTTCTTTTATAAAATCTTTTGTTTTTTCAAAATCACTTATATCAAGTTCTTCTTTTGAAGTGAATATCAAATCTTGATTAGAACAAAGAGTTTTAAATTCAGATGCTAATTGTCCATTTGCCCCTGTAACTAATATTTTAAGCATATAATTTATCACCAAAATTAAAAACTTCTGCTTCTTCTAATAGGGGTTGAGTTGTGTCTTTTTGTGAGAGATTAAACTCTTTTGTATCTATCTGCCAATCTATCCCAATTTCTTTATCGTTATAAAGTATTCCTCTATCATGAGTTGGAGAGTAATAGTTGTCAACTTTGTAACTAAATATTGCATTTTCACTTAGCACTAAAAAACCATGAGCAAAACCTCTTGGAATAAAAAGTTGTTTTTTATTTTCACAGCTTAGTTCAACTGCTATATATTTTCCAAAAGTTGGGCTATCCTTCCTGATATCTACGGCGACATCTAAAACTTTTCCGCTAATAACTCTAACCAACTTTGTTTGTGCAAAAGGTGGTAGTTGATAGTGAAGACCTCTTAAAACTCCATAAGTTGATTTTGATTCATTATCTTGAACAAAGTTTACTCTGTATCCTAAAAACTCCTCAAGTTTATCTCTTCTAAAAGTTTCTACAAAGTAACCTCTTTCATCTCCATGAATTTTTGGTTCTATCATAATAACATCTGCTATATTGGTTCTTGTAAATTTCATAGTCTTAGTATGTTCCTTAAAAATTAATATCGTAAGTTTATCAAACTTTGTTTATAAATATAAATAGCCTAATCTTTTATCCTTTGTACTTTTCTTCTTTCTGGTAGATTTATTTTTTCTATATTTTTCCAATCTATTTGTTTTATAGCTTCATCCAAATCGATAAAATCAAATCTATCTATTAGATTTTCTAATTTTTTTAATGAACTTTTTAAACCAACTGTTGATTTAAATCTTCTTAATGGTGATAAATCATCTAAAATAGGTCGATTTTTATCAAAATCATGAGGATGAAAATATGTCATATTATATTTTGAGCTATTTATCAAATGGTATATTACACTATATGGTAAAAGTCTAAAATATCCTCCACCACTAAATACAAATTTTTGAATAAAAGGATCTAAAGACATTGGAAACTCTTTTATCTCTCCTTTATTTGATATTATTATAGATGGTTTGGAAAATGGAAAGTTTTGAAATCCTCCATGAGCTCTTGGAGCGGGGAAGATAGAGCAATCTACTTCAATGCCACTTTCAACTAAAATATCAAAAACCCATCTATTTTCTTCCAAAAGAGAAAATCCTGGGGCTCTATAAGCTCTAATCTTTTTACCTGTAAGATTTTCTAAAGAATCAACAGAAGCTTGTAAATCATTTCTAAACTCATCGATTTTTTGTTCATATATTAATTGATGTGAATATGAGTGAGTGGCTATTTCATATCCTAAAGAATCTATTTTTTTTATGATATTAGGGTGGTTTTCACAAAGCCATCCTAAACAAAAAAATGTTGCTTTTTGATTATGTTTATCTAAAAGTTCAAATATCATTTCTATATTTTTTTCTAAGCGATATTCATAGTTTAGCCACTCTTTTGGATTTTTTGTACTACTATGATCTAGTATATTAAACCATTCTTCTACATCAAATGTTAAAATATTCATTTATGAAACCTTTAGATTATTTATAAACTCATTTATACTCTTACATACCCTTATACTATCGTCATTGATAAGATATATTTTAGATGAAATCTTAGCTAAGGGTAGATCACTGATGCTATCTGTATATAATTTGTCAATATTTGTGATATTTAGTGCTTTTAGAGCTTGGAGTTTGTTTTGTTTGTAGCAGTTAAATTTTAATGTTTCTACTTTACCTTCTTTGTATATTAAACTACTTGCTAAAATAGTTGTACTTGTTGGGAAAAGAGGTTTTAAATACTCTTCAAAAGAGGCACTTACTATAAAATAATTATTGTCTTTAAAATTTGTTGAATAATAAAGTTTATTAAGTTTTATAGTTTTTGCATATTGGTTAGATATTTCTTTTAACTTTTTTTTACTTAATCCTTTTAAAAAAAGGTTTATTCCTATCTCTTTTAGTTTTGTATTTGATATAAGTTTTAACTTTGTAAAAATCATGGAGATAAAATAAAGTGGGACTTTAAAAACAAATCCCTTTCTATTTTTTGCAACAAACCTAAAAAAATCAAACAGAGTATCTTTATATGTTAAAGTTTTATCAAAATCAAAAACAACTATCATGATAAAACCTTTTTATATAGTTTTTTTATCTTTTTTAAACTTAGTATATTTGATAAAGTAAAAAATATAGCTTTTGAAAAAGTTGTATATGAAAAGTTTATATAGCAAATATTTTCTTTTTTGAAGTTCCAAAAACCTTCTATCTTACCTCTATTTTCAAGATAACTTATAACATCCCATGGAAAGACCCATCTTATATATTTATTTGTATTGATACTATCTTTTTGTATAGGTTTTTGAAGTGTAGTTAAATAGTAATTTTCAAGAATTTTACTTCCACAAAATTCTCCTAGCATAAGTGAGCCCCAAAGCCTAGGGTTTACTTCTATGATTTTATATGATTTTGTCTTGTTATCATATAAAAACTCTACCATAGCAAATCCACTCCAGTTTAGTTTTTGTAAAAGTTTGACTCCTAACTCTTTTAGATTTTCATCTATTTCACACTTTGAAAAGATAGTTACTCCCCCACTTTTAGGGTAAGTTCTTATCCTTTTATGTCCATAATAATTTATAAGTTTTCCCTTGTCAAAGAGGAAAAAAGCTCCTTTTATATCTTTTGAATTTTGGAGTCTTTGTTGTATGATATAGTTAGAAAAGTCAAAATCTTTTAAAGATAAAAATTCTTTTTTTGTATCTATATATTTTATACCCATTGAGCCTGAACCATTTTTTGGTTTTATGATAAGTTTTGAAGGTAAAGAGTCTGATTTTAGAAGCTGTTCTTTTTTATATTCTGTTGGAATAGGCAGTAAATTTTTTTGACAAAAGATAGAAAATAAGCTTTTATCTCTTGCTATATCAAAAGAGTTTTTTGCTGGTAAGTTATAAAAAAAGTTTGAAAAATTATATTTTTTTATAAAATCATATATTAAAAGTGTTGTATCTTCCTCTAGTGGATAATAAATAAGCTTAAAATCTTTGTATTTGTTTAAGATGGTTATCAAGTCATTTTCAAAATTTTCATCTTTTCTTAAAATCTCAAAATCTTTTTTATAAGATAGATTTAAAAGAGTAGAAGACGATGCATCACAAAGAATCAAACTCAAACCTTTAAAAAGTAGTATATTTGTTAAATCAAATGCTTTTCTAGTAGAAATATCAGTTATGATTATTTTTATTTTATCCATGTTGAAGATTTGTTTCCTTTTAAATATACTTGTTTGTCATTTTTGTTTAATATATCTAATTGTGGATACCATGGAAGATGTATTGCACTGAAATCTCCAGCAACTCTAACAGCTTCATAAAAATCATCAATTAAATTATCTTTATTATAAACAGCAAATGTTGTATCTAACTTTCCTGCATAAACTTCAAGGCTTGGATGAGATAGTTTAAACCTCCAATATTGTTCTTCCCATTCTATTAAGTTTAACTCTTTTTTATATATCTTTGGAACTCCATATAACTTTTGCATCGATGTCTTTATAATATTTTCATCTTTTAAAAGTTTTAATGCAAATCCTGCTTTATAAACTTTATATCTTTTAGTTAACTCTTTTAAAATTTCCAAAAAATCTTTAGGTAGATGAGGATTAAATTCTAAATCAGGATCACTATATGCAAAATATTTTGGTAGTACTTCATATATAGGATTTAAAAATCCAACTAAATAACCAAAGTTAAACTCACTAAATATAACATTTGCATTTCCACTTTTTTGAATAGCTTTTAAAATACTTAGTGATGATTCATCAGTAGAATTATTGTCTATTATGATAGGAGTTATGTTGTAATTTTTTAGTTGCTTTAGTGAGTTTAAAACATATTTTGCATTGTTATATGAAACTAAAATTACTGGAATTCCTTCAGTACTTTCCAAAATTTTTTCTAATTCTTTTGCTAGTTTTTTTGTCTTTATTTGGAAAATTTTATCTCTTATCTTATTTATTTGATATCTTATGTTATCTTCAGTTAGCATTGTTTAAACTCCAAATTTTCTATATTTTTAAGAGGAGTTTTTAATACTCTAAAAATATTTTTTACTCCACCAAAATCTTTTCTTTTTAGCCTTAGTAACATAGATAAAATAAGACCTAAGTAAACAGTTGGTAAAAAGTATGGATAATATTTTTTTGTAAAAATAACTCTGTTTCTCATAGCAAAAAAGTCGGAAAAATAGCTTATCTTTTGATCTTCTTTATCTATTGAGGCTGACTCTTTGTGATAAACGATAGCATCTTGACAAACACCATACTTTAGGTTTGCTCTTTTACATTTTGTTGCTATATCTATCTCTTCAAAATATATAAAATACTCTTCTGGCATAAAATCAATCACTTTTATTGCTCTTTTATCAAGTAGCATAGATGCCCCAACAATATAATCTATTTTATTTTTATCGAAATTGTTTACTAACTCTTTAGTAAAGTGTTGATGGACTAAAAGATGCTTTTGAATAGCAAAAATAGGATTAAAAGATGCTCCAAAAGCTTGTATAGCAGTTGGTTTATCATAAAAAAGCAAAGTTGATCCACAAAGACTAAAATCATTATTTATAGCACAAGTTATCATTTGTGATAGAGTATCTTTTCTTATGATAGTATCATTGTTTAAAAGCCAAATATATTCAAAATCTCCTTTTTGCTTTGCATATTTTATCCCTAGATTGTTACCTGCACTAAAACCATTATTTTTATCAGAAGAGAGTAATACTACTTCTTTGTGAGTTTTACACCACTTATTTAAATATTTTATAGAGTTATCTGGGGATGCATTATCAACCACTATTAAGGTATAGTTTTGATAATCATTCATAAGGATGCTTTCACAACACTTTATAGTATCTTGCCAATTATTATAGTTTAAAACGATGATATATACTTTTTTATTCATGATGTTTCGATTATATTCATTAAAAATTTAAATTAAGAGAAAATATAGTAAAAAAAAGTTATATAAGATAAAAAAGGTTAATATGGTAACAGATATTAGTAAATGGATAGATGATGAGTTTTTTTAAAAAGATTTTTTGGTTAGTGATTTTATTTTTTGGTATTGTTTTATATAGTTTATACTCAAAAGCAACGCTGTATAATTATGATGTAAAAAAAGATTATGTGTATAGTTTTAAAAATACACTTACAAATACAAAAAACACAAGTGGTATAACTTCTTTTTTGAAACTAAATGTAAATAGTACTATTTTAGGTAAATTATTACAGCCATTAGTAATACTTAGTGATGGTAAAAATAGTATAAAAAGCTATTTAGAACAAGGCTCTTGCGGAATAAGATATATAAATATTAGCTCACTGAATATTAGTCATTTGAAAATCTTAGCAAAATATGTAAATGTAAAAGACTATAAAATCATCTCTTTTAAAAACCCAAATTTTAAAGATAAAAAAATACTTATTATTGCTCCTCATCCAGACGATGCAGAGATAGCTTCTTTTGGTTTTTATAGTAAGTATCATAAAAATATATCTATTGTAACTATCACAGCAGGTGATGCAGGACCAAACACTTATAAAGGGATTTTTAAAAATCAAAAACAAGCTTACCTAGAAAAGGCAAAAGTAAGAATACATGATAGTCTTACAGTACCAATGTTAGGGCAAGTAAATCCTTTTAAATGTTTAAATTTAGGTTATTTTGACTCAGAGCTTAAAAATATGTATGAAAATAGAGATAAAATGTTTCATGGAGTATATACAAAGGTAAAAGATTCATACGAGTATAGAAAATACAATATTTCTCCACTAAATAGTGTTTTGATAAGTGGAGCTGATTGGAATTCATTAGTAGTAAATATAAAAATAGTTTTAAAAGAGATCAAACCTGATATTATTTTAACTCCATATCCACTTTTAGATGCTCATCCAGACCATAAATATAGTTCAATAGCTCTTTTTGAAGCTATGAAGAGTTTGGATTTGAAAAGAGGAAAGCTTTTATTATATACAAATCATTTAGTTTTAAGTGAATATTATCCTTTTGGAATGCCTGGAGGTAGTATGGATTTACCACCAAATTTTGATAAATCTCTGTATTTTGATAATATTTATTCTTATAATTTAACACCAAAAAAACAAAAAGATAAGATCTTAGCACTTGATGCAATGAGTGATCTTAGAATGGATCCTAGATATAGAACCTCTTGGGGATTGCTAAGAAAGGGAGTTAAAACTCTTTTAAAAAGAGATTTTTTAGGGTATGAATATGCAAATTACTTTAGAAGAGCTATAAGGGCAAATGAACTGTTTTTTGTAGTTGATTTTAAAAATATTGATAAAGTAATGAAGGTTAAATAGATAGATTTATGAAACATTTAAAAGGATATACAAAAAGATATTTTAGTTTAGCTATTATTGCTATGTACTCGACTTTACATAAGTTAGGAAGAGTTGATGCAAATTATATATATCATAAAATATCTCACAAAGATCCTGTTAAAAACACTTCTCCTCCTAATTTTTATCTGCTTTTTACTAAACTATAAAATAAAAATTTTTAAGGAGAAAATGATGCATATAGAACCAGGTGTTGTTAATGGTGCTAAGATGTTTCTTAGCTATGGTACAGGAGTTGCCGTTGTAGGTACAAGTTTAAAGTTATCAGTAGATAATATAAAGGAAAATGGATTTTTGTCATTTTTATTAAAAAGTATTATATCTGCTGCAGTTGTATTTTTTTGTTTTGAAGTGCTTCCTCACTATCCAATAGGTGTTAGTGAAGTGCATCTTATTTTAGGTACAACTTTGTTTTTGATTTTTGGTATAGCTCCTACAGCTATGGGGTTAACTTTTGGGTTGTTGGTTCAAGGATTATTTTTTGAACATGCTGATTTACCTCAATATGGGATAAATGTTACTACACTTTTGGCTAGTATTTTATTTTTAAATATAGTAGCTAAAAAAATTATTCCACAAAAAACGGCATATAAAGATATAACATATTCTCAACTTTTAAAACTATCTGTTGCTTGGGAAGGAGCGATAGTAAGTTGGGTTGCTTTTTGGGCTTTATATGGACAAGGATTTAGTGCTGAGAATCTTCATAATGTGTGGACTTTTGGACTTGCTTATATGAGTGTTGTTATCATAGAACCTTTAGTTGATTTGGCAGTACTTGCAGCAGTTAAGGCATTTTACAAGTCAAATAATTGTACTTTTATGTTCGATAAAAGACTTAATAATTGTAAAGCTTAGTTTATATGAAAAGATATAGACATTATAGTAAAGATAGGGCGATTGTCCTATCTTGCTTTGGTTCAGTTATAGAAGAAAATCTTTATCTTGATTTACAAAAAGATGTACAAGAGAGATTTAAAGAGTGTGATGTTTTCTTATCTTTTAGCTCTCGTATGGTTTTAAAACTACTTAAGAAAAATGGAAAAGAGTTCAAAAACCTACCTCAAACTTTAGCTGATGTAGATATGGCCGGGTACAAAAATATCATAGTAAGCTCAGTAAATCTTTTTCCAACTGATGAACATGAATTTACTAAAAAAATAGTAGATGGATTTAAAAACTTTTCTTTATCTAAATTAAGAATAACAGATGCAATCCTAACTAAAACAAAAGAGACAACTCTCTTTTTAAAAGAGTTAGATCAAGCAATAAAAAAAGATGAAGTCGTAAATCTTTATATTATACACGGAACTCCAAGACTTGATATGAATGGTATTGACTCTATAACTTATAGTGCTAACTATCTTGAAATGATGGGGAATAACTATACTTGCTCGTTAGAGGGAGCTTATCCATACTATGCGATAAAAGAAGTTTTAGTAAAAAAAATGAAAAAAGATGGAGTTAAAAAAGTTCAAATAGTCCCTATGCTTTTAGTTAGTGGAAATCACTATATCAAAGATATGATAGAGATAAGAGATGAGATAAGAGAAGAATTTGAGTGTGAGATAGTAAAGAGTTTAACTTCTTACAAAAAGTTTAACTTGATAGAAATTGATAGTATAAGAGAGATAATATATCAAAATATAAAACAAGAGATAACAAAACTTGGATGCTAAGCTTTTTATGGTTTCTTTAGGACCTGGTGATATTGATTTACTTAGTATTAGAGGACTTGAGGTTTTAAAAGAGGCTGATGTTATCTGTGTGCCTACAAAAAGCAGTGATAATTCATTTTCTAAATCTTTGACTCAGAAAATAATTTTAAAACTAATGCAAAAGCATAACTTTAAAAAAGAGCTTGTACCAGTTTATTCTCCTATGAGGTTCAATCCTGAGGATTGGGAAGCTGAGGCAAATGTTGTTTTAATAGCTTGTAAAAGTAATAAGAAAGTAGCCTTTGTAACTTTGGGAGATGCTGGGATATATAGTAGTGTTTACTATATGCTTGATATTATAAAAAAGAAAAATTTTGAGCTTTATGAAAATTGTGAAGTTGTGCCAGGTATTACATCTTTTAGTGATGCAAGTGCAAAGATAAAAAAACCACTTTGTTTGGGGGATTCATCTTTGGAGATAGTACCTCTACTTGAACATGAAGTACCAAAAACTTTAGTTTATATGAGACCAAAGATAGGAATGCAAACTGATACGATAAAAGAGGAGGGCAAAATATATAGCTTTGAAAATCTAAACTTTGATGGAGAAAAAGTTTATGATAAAAAGATAGACAGAGTAAAAAAGTATATGACTTTGTTTGTTGATTTTTTTAAGGGGTAAAAAATGGGATTTAAAAGAGAGATGCCACCTATAAATATAGGAGCAGATATAAGTGTGAAGTCTTTTGAAATGATACAAGATGAACTTAAAAACTATCCAAAAGCAAAAGAATTTAGTAGTGAAGAGTTAGCTGTGATTGAGCGACTTATACATACTACTACTTGTTTTAATGAAATTTTGGAAAATATCTACTTTTCAAAAGATGCTCTTTTTAGGATAAAAGAACTTTTACAACAAAAGGCTAAAATAATCGTAGATGTAAATATGATAAAAGTTGGACTTAGTGAGTTTTACTTAAAAACTTATCAAAATGAAGTAATTTGCTATATAAATGAACCCTTTACATATGAGATGGCAGAGAAAAACAAAACTACAAGAAGTTATGCTGCTGTTGTGGAAGCTATAAAAAGACATAAAAATGAAAAGATGATATTTGTCTGTGGAAATGCTCCAACTTTTATCTATGCAGTTATAAATACTCTTTTAGATGAGGGAGTTGATCTAAAAAATGTAGCACTTTTGCTTTTTCCTGTGGGGTTTGTAAATGTGGTCGAGTCTAAAGAGTATGGAGAAAGATTTAGTAAAGAGTTTGATGTGCCAAGTGTCATCATGAAAGGTAGATTTGGAAGCTCAACTATGGGAGTTGCAACTTTGCATGCCATATATAAACTTATAAAAGATTATGATGGGACTGAAAAATATAATGGAAAATAAAAATTTGCTATAATAATGCTAAGGAGTTAATATGTATGCTGTAGAATTTGAAACTTGTATAGAGGATAGTATGATAAAATTACCAGAGGAGTACAAGAGCTTAGATGGTAAAAATGTTAAAATTATAGTCTTAGAAGAAAATAGTGGTATAAAAGATGTTGATAATAAAGAGCAGGAGTATTTTGAAAAACTTATTTCAAGTATGAGTGAAGATGATAGAAAAGTATCATCTAAAGAGATAGTTAGTTTATGAACTTAGAGGTAATCTATCTCAAAAAAGCAGATAAGTTTTTTTCTAAAAACAATATTTTAAAAAAAAGTGATGCTACTAAGTTAGTCACTAAGGCTTGTAAAAAGATTTTTTTTAAAGAAGATATAAATATAGACTTAAAAAAGTTAAAAGGTAATCTAAGTAGCTTTTATAGGATAAGATATAAAGATATAAGAATACTTTTTGAAGTAAAAAATGATGAGATTATCATACAAGCGATAGTAAATGATATAGATTTTAGAGGGTCGATATACTGATGTCTAAAAAAATAAACCTAATGGGAAGCGAAGTAGTCAAGGGCTTTGAGTGTAAACCAAAAAAGTTAGATCCAAACAAGCCTATTATGTTTTATAAAGCGATAGTTTATGTATGCTCTGATGAGAGGTGTGCAAAGGCTGGAAAAAGTGATAAAGCAGTGGAGCTTAGAGAGATAGTAAAAGAGCTAGGTCTTCAAAAAGGCAAAAATCGCATAAAAGTAAGCAGAAGTCTTTGTCAAGGGGCTTGTAGATTTCGTCAAGTAGTGCAGATAAACTCAGATTCTCCAAATCAAAAGTTGTGGTTAAAACATACTCAAAAGTTTAGCAAAGAGGATTGGAAAGAGTTGTTTTTGAAGTTGGCAAATGATGAAAAAGTAGATAAAAACTTGATAGATATGAAAGTTTATGAGTGATTTAAGAAAGGGATATACTACCGGAGTTCATGCTACTTTTGCTTTTAAGTCTGCATTGGAAGCATTTTTAAACAGTAAAAAACTTTTCATCACTACTTCAAAAAAGATGGAAAATGATGACTTGGATGTTACTAAAGGATGTGAGATAGTAGTAACTATAAGTGATAAAAAAGATGATTTAGAGTTAAATCCTTTAGTTCATGAAGCTTATAATATAGAAGATAAACTCTTTTTATATGCAGGAAGAGGAGTTGGAGTTGTAACAAAAGATGGGTTAAAACCACCAAAAGGTTATCCTGCTATAAATCCAACTCCACTAAATGCTATGAAAGAGATAGTTAAAAGCTATGAGATAACAAAGCCTATATTTGCCTCAATCTCAGTTATAAATGGAGAGCAGATAGCAAAGCAAACAGCAAATGAAAAGGTAGGAGTAATTGGTGGGATTTCTATACTTGGAAGCAGTGGATTTGTAAAGCCTATAAGTAGTGATGCTTATCTAAAAAGTGTAGAAGTTGAGCTTGAAGTGATAAAAAAGAGTGGCTTTGAAAAAGTAGTTTTTACTCTTGGAAATAGCTCTTTACAAAAAGCACTTCAAAACTATCCAAAAGAGCAGATAGTTGAGATAGGAAATTTTATCTATGATGGATTTGAGTTAGCTTTTGGTAAAGGTTTGGAAGTAAAGATTTATCTTGGAGTTGGAAAAGCAGTAAAAATAGCTCAGGGATTTAAAAATACTCACAATCGCTTTGGAAGTATTGATTTTAAGATGATAGAAGAGTGGGTGGGGATGGATTTGGGTGGTATTGTAACAGTAAAAAGAGTTTGTGAAATAGTTGATAAGGATAAGTTTTATAAGTTGATAGAGGATAAAGTAAAACAAAGAGTTATGAAGTGGTTTAAAAAAGATATAGAGGTTAAAATATGCTAATAATAGCTGGAAATGGGATGGGAGAGTATGATTTTTCAAATTTGGATTTGGAGTTTTGCAAGTTTGATAGGATAGTTTGTGATAAAAACTTTAAAGAAGACGATGCAAATATTTTAAAACTTGGTTTTAAAGATGCAAAAGAGTATATTTTAACTCATTATGACAAAGAAAAGATTCTTTATGTAGTTACTGGAAGTCCACTTTTTTTTAGTGCAGGTAGTTTAATAGCAAAGCATTTACCAAAAGATAAAGTAAAGATTATAAACAATACTTCTTCTAAAGATTATCTACTTGAAAAGCTGATGATAAGTGAAAATGAGGTTGGAGTAGTTAGCCTTCATGGAAGAAAAAGAGTGGATTTGAGGGAGTTTTTTAGGGAAAGATATACTTTTGTTTTGTGTGATGAAAAGAGTATTGAAAGACTTAAAGAGGTTTTGAAGTATTTAAAAAAGGATAATTACACTGTAACGATAGGGTATAAGTTGGGATACAGTGATGAGGTTATAAAAGAGATAGATTTAGATATCAGTGAGTTTAACCTAAAAGAACCTTATATACTACTTTTTGAAAAGAGATTTGAAGTAAATGTTTTAAGTGAAGATAGTGAGTTTGAAACTCAAAGAGGTATGATAACCAAAAAGCTAAAAAGAGCAGTAACTCTACAAAGTCTTGATTTGATGCCAAATGAAGTTCTTTGGGATGTAGGAAGTGGTAGTGGAAGCTGTGCGATAGAAGCATATAAAAGATATAAAGTAAAAACATATCTTTTTGAAAAAAATCCAAAAAGAGTAGAGTTTATAAAGCAAAATCTAACAAATCACAAAGTCATAGATACTCATCTTTTTGAGGGAAATGCAGAAGATTTTTTTGATGATATTGAAGAAAATCCAGATAAGATATTTGTTGGTGGAGGAGGAAGTGAAGTGATAAAAAAACTTCCTTATCTTCATGATAGATTAAACAAAGGTGGAAAGATGCTAATCTCTGCTATAACTTTAAAAAATCTCACTCAAATGATACAAGTTTTAGATGATGCAAGTTTGGAGTATGAGGTAAATTCTTACTCTCTTACAAGCTATAAAGGAAAGTTAAATATGATTGAGCCTCAACGGATGCTTTTTAATATACTGTTAGAAAAGTAAGTTACTCCAGCACCTCTTTTAGCTTTGTTAAAAGGTTGTCTTCAGGATATATTCTTTGGATAGTAACTTTTGTATTTTTGTAGTAGTTATCATTTTTAGATAGCATTGAAAGATAGTGTTTTAGATTATCAAAATCAAGAAAAGTTCTTTTGCCATCTATACTCTTTATAGTGTTAAAAAGAAGTTTTTTTGGGTTTTCCTCTATCTTTTCTCTTGTAAAAAGCAGTATATTTTTGTTTTTTTGCTCAAGTTGTAGTTTGTAGAAAAAATCACCTAAATAGATGTTTAAAAAATTTTTATGAGTTGGTAAAAAAGTAGTTAGTTTTACTTTTTTTAGCTTTAGATTTAGTAGCTTTTTTTCTATCTCTTCTATTTGGCTAAAATCTTTTACAAAAAAATGCTCAATGCTATCAGTTACTAAAAAGAGTTCCAAATGCTTTTTTTGAATAATCGCAGAGTAAGAGAGAATCATAAAAGTTTTTAAAACTAAGTCAAACTTATTTTTAAAAAGCATATTTTTATCTAAAAGTAGTATCAAAGCTATTTTTTGATTTTTGATTCCCTCTTTTTCTATTGATAAAAGTTTTTGTCTTTTGGCACTACTTATCCAGTGAATATTTCTAATATCCTCTCCGGGGATGTATTCTCTAAGCTCTTTAAAATCATCTTTTTCAAAATTTATAAGATTTAAACTGCTGCTTAAGATAAAATTTTTAAACTTTACTATATCCATATCAAAATTCCAGCGATTTTTTATATAATATTCTCATGAAAGATTTATTGGCAACATTTGGTGTATATGATAGTAGTTGTAGTATTTTTACTCTCATGACATATATCCCTATTTTTATAACTGTTTTGATTATAACATTTTTATTGTATAAGAATTTAAAATGAGTTTTTTATATCCATATCTATTTTCTATCTTTATCATAGGTGCTATTATCATACTTTTTAAAAAAAGAGGGGTTTTGTTTACTCACTTAGAGTTTTTTCAAAAAAAGAGAGGTTTTTCAAAAAGTGCTTTTTTGGATCTGCTTATACTACTTTTTGTAACTCTATCAGCAATGGCACCATATGAGATTGCTTCTAAAGCGACTACCATAAAAAGCCACTATTTTGAACAAGAAAGAGATGCAAAATCTTTACATACTGTTTTGGTTATGGATGTATCTTTGTCAATGAGTCAAGATTTTTATTTTGATGATGAGAAAAAAGATGCGATAGAGTTTGTGCAAAACTCAAAGGGACACTATGCAGTTGTAGCTTTTGAAAAGGAGTATAAACTCTTAAGAGATTTTACAAAAATAAAACCAAAAGTGATAAAGACTATAAACTCCTTAAAGCCAAATATGATAACAAAGATAGGAGGCTCAAAACTAAAAGACAGTATAGCTTATGCGATAAATTTGGTAAAATATAAATCAAATCCAAAGGTAGTAGTATTTAGCGATGGTGGTGGAAAAGATGATGACTCAAGTATCACTTTAGAGCAACTTGTAAAAGAGGCAAGAAAATATGGAGTTGATGTAGTATATCATCCCTATGGTAACAACTTTGAAAATCGCCAATACATAGAAGCATTTAACGATATATCAAAACTGATAAAAAGAGCAAATAAAAATAACATAGAGTTTGAAAAAAAGATAAAATATGATGAGAAAAAGATACATTATACATTTTTATATATAGCTATCTTTTTGCTTGGTTTGAAACTTTTGTATTTGAGGCTTATATGAGAATAGTGATTTTTTTACTTATCTTTCAAGCTCTGTTTGCAGATAAATTGTATGTAGATTTTTGCACTAAAGATGAAAATGTTATATGCCTTGTCTATAGAGGAGAAATAGATAAAAATTTAAAGCCACCAAAACTCATAGCAAAAAATGGAGATATAAAGTTTATTAAAAAGAAGTATTTTGATTGGAAGTATATTGATGATTATACTGTATTTTTGTATAGGGTTGAATATCAAAGTTTTTTAGATATTTTACCTATAACTTTGGGGAAATTTACTTCAAAAGAGAAGTTTTATAGTTTTACAAATCATAAATTTGAAACTTTTGAAGAGAAACTTTTTTCTTATACTACTTTTAGATATGCTCCAGAATCAAACTTTTTAGAGCAATTTAAAAGAAATATTTTGATTTCACTCTTTTTGATTTTTCCACTATACTTTTTTATCATGTTAGGTTACAAAGTAAAAAAAAGAAATGATTTTTTAAAAAAACTAGGTGTAAAAGAGAAACTATCCTCATATGAAGAGGTTAAAAATTTTTATAAGTTTTTGATAACAAATAGCTTAAAAGATGAGTATGAAGAGTTTAACAAAAAGATAGGAAAGATGTATTTTAACCAAAAAAGAATCTTTCAAAAAACTCCTATAAAAGAAGATTTTGAAGAGTTTTTAAAAATATATTTAAAACTTGATAAGATTGATGTTCATTTAAAAAGAGTATTTTTTATATATCTTTTTGTTGCTATAATCTTAACTATATGGATATATTTATGAGTGTAGAAAATATTTGGATTTTAGCAAGTTTGCCGATTTTACTTCTGTTTGCAAATAAGAAAAACTTTCTTTTTATGCTCTCTTTAGCATTTTTACTTATAGCTTCTTCACATATAAGCATAAAAGAAAAGCAGGAGGTAAAGTATCCCTCAAACAGAATTTATCTTCTTATAGATAATTCATACTCGATGAGTTGTGATGACCTTAAACCAAATAGATTGGAGTTTGCAAAAAAAGAGATAAAAAAGTTTTTAAAAGATGTAAATAAAGAGGTAATAGTTTTTGAGTTTAATAAATTTATTCATCTCATAGCAGAAAACAAAGAAAACACTCTAAAACGACTCAAAGAGTTTTTTGATAATCCAAGCAAAGTTAAAACAGCACAATTTTCTTACATAGATAAGATAAAGATAAAAAAAATAGGAACAGATATAAAATCAGTATTAAATAGTATAAATGCTATAAATAAAAGCAAAAAAATAATCATAGTTGTAAGTGATGGAGGAGATAAAAAGGTTGATGAAGATTTTATATTTTGGGGATTTGCCACAAAAAATGGAGCAAATGTGCCTGGATATGATGGAGTTAGTAAGTTAAATATCATAGGAAAAAAATATTTTAGATATGATGAAGTAGAAAAACTGATAAAATATATAAATAATTTAAATATTTATAGCAAAACATCCATTTATAAAGACAAAGATATATCAATCTATTTTGTGATAATAGGAGCGATTTTCTTTTTGTTAGCGATAGTTAAGAAGTATATATTTTTAGTTCTACTTTTGTTTTTACCTCAAGGGCAGATAAGGGCAAATGAGACTCTTGGATGTATTTTCCAATTTTTTGGATTACATAAAATGGCTTTTAGTGAGTTTAAACAAAGCAAAAGTGAGCTATCTAAACTAAAAACTGCTATCTACTATATCATAGATGATAAGTGTAAAAAAGCAGTTCCGATTTTAAAGTCATTAAAAGAGTATAAAAAGCAAAGAGGTTATAATCTGGCGATTTGTTTAGTTAGAGAGAAGAGATATGAAGAGGCATTTGAAAAGCTACAAAATCTTCACAAGAATTACACTGATGATAAAAAGATAAGAAAGTTTTATATCGCTTTAAAAGAGTATATGGATGAGTTAAAAGAGACAACTATCATATATCAAGCTAAAAAAAGTAAAGATGAAAAGAAAATAGATAAAAAAACTGATAATAATGAAACTAAAACTAAATACTCAATCAAAAAGGAAAATCCATGGTAATAAAAAATGCTATAAATGATTTAAAAAAAGCTATCGTAAATCAAGATGAGTTGGTTGAAACTCTTTTTATAACTTTGCTTGCAGGAGGGCATATCTTGATAGAGGGGTTGCCGGGGATTGCAAAAACTACTGCTATTAAAAACTTAGCAAAAATCTTTGAGCTTGATTTTAAAAGGGTACAATTTACTCCTGACCTTTTACCAAGCGATATAATAGGAGCTGAGATTTACTCGATGAAAGATAGCTCCTTTTATATCAAAAAGGGACCTGTTTTTTCTGATCTTTTACTTGCTGATGAGATAAATCGTTCTCCTGCAAAAGTTCAAAGTGCACTTCTTGAAGCGATGCAAGAGAGACAAGTAACGATAGGAGATCAAAGTTATGATTTAAAATGGCCATTTTTAGTTATGGCTACGATGAATCCGATAGAACAAGAGGGAGTTTATACTCTTCCAGAAGCCCAACTTGATAGATTTTTGATGAAAGTTGTAGTTGAGTATCCAAAAAAAGTAAGTGATGAGGTGGATATTTTAAATATTTTCGACAAAGATGTAGGATTTAAAAAGTACTCTTTGGTTGACTTGCAAAAAGTTATACAAAAAATACAAAGAGTGAAAGTTGATAAATCCATCAAAGAGTACATTGCGAAAATCATCATAAAAACAAGGGAACATCCTTCAGTTGAGATAGGATCAAGCCCAAGAGGAAGTATAGCTCTTTTAAATATCTCAAAAGTAGTAGCTTTTTTAAATGATAGAAACTATGTCATGCCAAGTGATGTGGTAGAGTATATAAAACCAGCTCTTAGGCATAGAGTAAAACTAACTTTCCAAGCTCAGAGTGAAGGAAAAAGTGAAGATATGGTGATAGATGAGATAGTAAAGAGTGTGAAGCTGTAAGATGAAAAAGTTAAAAATCAGATGGATAGAAATCATTTTTGTCTTAG
>JALUNR010000175.1 GCA_027055005.1 Campylobacterales bacterium | reverse complement strand
TTACTGCAAAGAGAAATTTAAAAAGATTAGTCCAGAAATCAAAAAGTTTATAGAAGAATTTGAAAATAAAGTTAAAAATAGAAAGAATAATAGTAAAAAGTATCAGTTATATTCTCTTACCGACCAATCAAAAAATCTTTACAAACTTGCTACAGATTTTAAAGGTGATTATTTACATATAAAATATCCTCATAAAAAAGAACATGAGTTTAACAGAAAAGCAAGAACTTTAACTATCAAAATCAAAAATTATTTAATTGATTTAGAAGAAGATAAAATATATCAAAAACAAAAAAATATTATAGATGAAATAAGTATCTTAAGAAATAACTTAGCCCATGGAAATTCTTCTAAAAGATTAGCAGATGTTGAAGAAGACATAAAAGAAGTTTTAGAAAATTTTGAAAATTATTTTTTCAAATCTATAAATCACAAAGTCTTGCCTCAAAAAACACAAAAAATAGTAAAAGATTTTAGAAAGAAATCAAACTAGACACTATATGTCTATCTAATCTATTATAATTACTCCATAATTCTTAAAGGAGTGTTTATGAAAGTTTTTGTTTTATTGTTTGTTAGCTTTTTTTTATCAACTGGTGCTATGGCTAGTAATGTTAAGTTTAAAAACTCTGCAATAGAGTTAGCTTCAGATGCTCTTGATGGAAGTATATCTGTAAAAGATGTAGCTAAAGTTGGAGTTACTTATGTAGCTGTTGAAGGAGCTATGCCAACTGCTGTGGCAGGAGCTTCTGCACTTGGAGTTACTGCAGGTACTGGTACTGCCATCTCTACTTTAAGTGGTGCAGCTGCTGTTAGTGCTACTTCTGCTGCTATTGGAGGTCCTGTTGCTGGGGTATTAGGTACAGCAGGAATAGTAGTAGCTCCAGCAGTAGTTGGAGGAGTTGTTATCATAGGGACTGCTACTGCTATAGCTTGGGGATTTAATGAGCTTTTTTTAAGTGATGATGAGGATTAGATAGTGTTAGCTAAAGTCTTACTTATCTTTACTCTTTTGTTTTCTTCTCTTCATGCAGATAAAACTATCTTTTTTAAAATACTGAAAAACTACCTTTTTAAAAATAAAAAACCTATAAACTATCATTTGAAAAACAAAATTCATCCAAAAACAAAAGTAAAATTTGACAAACATGGATATCCATTATTTAAAGCAGTTGATACTTGTGATATGAGACTTTCATGGTATGAAATCAACTTTGATAAACTCAAACACAATACAACCATAAGAAATAAACACTTTTTTTTATGCTCTAAAAAGTTGTATAAAAAACTTCTCCACAACCCTAAACTAAAAAAAAGATTTTCTCAAAAACAACTTAAAAGTTTAAGAAGTGGAAAGACTCCAGATGGATACACTTGGCATCATGAACCTAAAAAAAACATACTAACACTAGTAGATAGACAAATCCACTCAAATACAGCTCATAGTGGAGGCTTTTCTCTCTTTCACTAAAAAAATATTTATTTACCCCGATATAGTTATAAAAGGGTTTCTTGTGTACTTACTCATCACATACGACATAAGTAGCGATAAGAAAAGAAGAAAAGTTGATAAACTTCTCTCTTCTTATGGAGATAGAGTAAACTTTTCTGTGTTTGAGCTTGAGATAAAATCAAGTGATTATAAAAAGGTAAAATCAAAACTAAAGGATTTGATAGGTAAAAACGACTCAGTCAGACTCTATCGTTTAGATAAAAGTGTCTTAGATAGTGCAGAAGAACTTGGTAAAAATCGCTCTCATCCTTTTGAAAATGAGGATA
>JALUNR010000174.1 GCA_027055005.1 Campylobacterales bacterium | reverse complement strand
AAATCTTTTGATTATCAAGAGAGAAAAGACATGAAGATACAGTTAGCTGAACTTTTTGAACTTTATGCTAAAGGTGAAGCTCAAGTAATAGACATACGATTTAATGAAGAGTATGAGGCTTGGAGTTTAGGTTTTGGAGATCATATACCTTTAAATGAACTGCCTGATAGGTTGGATGAAATAGATAAAAACAAAACCATAGTAACTATGTGTCCTCACTATGATAGAGCTGAAATCGCAAGACTATATCTAAAACTTAAAGGATACAATGCAAGATATTTGACAGATGGTATGCTTGGTATCGTGGATTATCTAAGAGGGGATAAAGCAAAAAATTATATAAACAAAATCAAAAAGGAGAAATAATGCAAGAGTTTATAAAAAATATAATCCCAAGTGAGATGAAAAATATGAGAATCGATATAGATGAATTTATCGAGCTTTATAATGAAGGTAAATGTGAACTTGTAGATATTCGTATTCCTATGGAAACAAAAGTATGGCAAGTAAACTTTGGTTTAAAAATACCTGCAAATGAACTAGCTGATAGACTTGATGAGTTACCAAAAGATAAACTGATAGTTGTTGCTTGTCCAAAGAGTGATCGTTCAAATATGGCACGAACTTGGCTTGCTTCACAAGGTTTTGAAGTAAAATATCTTGTTGGTGGACTTTTAGGGCTTATGGAAACTCTAAAAGGCGGTATGGCTAAAAAAATCAAAATATAACAAGTAGTTAATCTTGAGTGCCCAATTTATACATTATGCGACATATTTCTTTTTGACATTGGGTCTTTCGACTCTTTTTTCGATGGGAGGTGTAGGTTCGGCTATCGGTCTTGTACCCATCTTTTCGATGATGGGAGTGCCTATAAACTTGGCTAAAGCAACAGGACTTTTTATCAACTCTGCTTCTACTATCACAGCTTCTGTTATGAACTTTTTTAGAGGAGTTTTAGATATAAAGTTTGCTATACCTCTTATCATTTCGATAATGTTTGCAACTCCAATAGGTGCATGGCTTAGTCAATATGTGCAAAAAGAGATAGTTGAGTGGATGCTTGTAGCTTTTTTACTTATCAGTTCATTTCTTTTACTTTTTAGCAACCGAAAGCAAAAGGTTGTCTATGATAAAGCATGGGTACTTTATGTTATCGGTAGTGTTGTAGGGTTGATTTCGGGTACCATTGGTGTAGGTGGTGGCTCACTGATAATGCCACTGCTTATATTACTTGGATTTGATGCTAAAAAAGCAGCTTATGCGATAAGTTTTGTTATCCCTTTTTCAACTCTTGGTGCATTTGCAACTTATCTATCTTTTGTAAAAATGGATTGGATGATGCTTGGAGTTGTAACAGTTGCGGCTATTATCGGTGGATATATTGGTGATTTTGTTATGCATTATAGATTGACACCAAAGCAGGTAAAAAAACTTATTGCCGTAGTTTTGTTGTTGCTTGCTATTAAAATGATATACAAACTTTTAGGGGCTTAAAATGCTACATATTTTAAAAAAGATAGCTGATTGGATTGTAGAACATGAAAAAGGTGAAGCTGAGGATTGTTCTATACCTAATGAGATAGTGGATGAGTGGCTCGAAACGATAGAAGAGCGAAAAAAAATGATGGAAAAAAATCAAAAAACCGATACAAGTCAATATGAAATGCTTCTTGATCTTGACAAAAAAGTCAAAGAGATAGAATCTGCAAGAAAGGAAAAATGCAAAGCTCAAAAAAAATAAAACTTTTTATCTCAAGTTTGCTTATCTTTACCGCAAATT
>JALUNR010000173.1 GCA_027055005.1 Campylobacterales bacterium | reverse complement strand
GAATATAATATTGAAAAAGCATATGAATATAATCAAAATTCTAATGATACTATTAAGGAGTTAGATGATATTAAAAATAAAATAAAAACTATACAAAGAGATATAGATAAATTAGACAAAGATATAAAAGAAGCACATTTAGAACTTAATCATGAGTATAAAGTATTGGCACAGTATACTAAAGAGGAAATCACTTATGACAAATGGATTGAACATAAAGCAGCTGCACAAATAGTAGAAAAAATAGATACTACTGTTTATGAACTTAACATAAAAGAAGAAAACAAAAAAGATAAACTGAAGAAATATAAAACTGATGTAGAGATAAAAGAGGAAAGGAAGAAAAAAGAAACCGATTTTTTTAAAATATTTCAATCTTATGTGAGTGAGTTGGGTATAAAAGATTTTTTTGATGATAATAGATTTAAGAAACTTTATAGAATGTCATTCTTTCCAAGGCAAGGTGTTGAACTCCATAAAACAATTTTAGCATATAATTTTGCATTTAATAGAATTATTAAAGATTCAAATATACATAGATTTCCTTTCGTTTTAGATGCAATTTTTAAAGAGGATATTGAGCAAGATAATAAGAATGAAATTGTTAGTTTTATTGCTCAATATAAACCAACCGATACACAAACCTTTATTGTTATAGCTGAATCAGAAAATGAGGATAAAATAAGTAGTTATAACAATGATTACTTTGAAAACTCTGCATATTTGATATGTATTGGGGACAAGAGACAAGAAAGAGCTTTTTTAAGTAAAGATATATCTCATAGTAATAAAATTATTGAGGAAACTATGTCTATTTTAGGTGATAATTAAAATGAAAAATCTCCCCCTAAAAACCAATCCAGAAACTCCAACCACCCTAAAAAAAGCCATCTCCGCCAATCGTGCTTTAGCAAAGCTAAACGGTGTGGCGAAAATCATCCCAAATAGTGCTATTTTGATAAACTCTTTGGTGTTGCAAGAGGCAAAAGATAGTTCTGAGATTGAGAATATCATCACTACTCATGATGAACTGTTTCGGGCTGGGCTTGATATAGCAGATATCACAGATGGAGCAAAAGAGGTGCAAAATTATCGTTTGGCACTTTTAAAGGGGTATGAGCTTGTAAAAGATAATGGGCTGCTTTTAAAAAGGTACATCATAGAGATACAAAAAGAGTTGGAACAAAATAGTGCAGGGGTTCGTAAGCAAAGTGGCACAGTTTTGAAAAATGCACAAACTGGCGAGGTGGTTTTTACTCCTCCTCAAGATTATAAAACTATCCAAGAGCTTTTGGATAACCTTGAGCATTATATCAATGAAGAAGATGAGATAGACCCACTTATAAATATGGCTATCATCCACTATCAGTTTGAGTCTATCCATCCGTTTTATGATGGCAATGGTAGAACCGGTAGGATTATCAACATACTATATCTTGTTCTTAAAGATTTGCTTGAACTACCTATCTTGTATCTAAGTCGCTATATCATCAAAAATAAAGCTGATTATTATAGGCTGCTTCAAGAGGTGCGAACTAAAGAAAATTGGGAAGAGTGGATACTCTATATGCTCGATGGCGTAGAGCAAACATCTTATGAAACTATTGAGCTTATCGATAATATCACTAGCTTGATGGACGATACAAAACAGCTAATCAGAAAAGAACTTCCGAAAATTTACTCTAAAGATTTGATAGAGATACTTTTTATGCACCCTTATACTAAGATAGAATTTTTGGTTAATGGGCTAGGTATCACTAGAAAAACGGCATCAAAATATTTAAATGAGTTAGAGCAC
>JALUNR010000172.1 GCA_027055005.1 Campylobacterales bacterium | reverse complement strand
ATGGTAGGTTTTTTCTTTTTTTTATTTGTAAAAAAAAGATATTTGACGATAAATCATGAAGAGATACTTTCTTTTTTAGATGATTATCTATATGATATAAATCAAACTTATCAAAATCCTTATCCAAAAAATGCAAAAGATTACTTAGATGATTTTGTTAGTGATAAAAATGGTTATCTAAAAAGATACTACGGAAGTGATGGAGAACTTTTGTATGAGCTTACTCCCTATACTCAAAAAGCTTTAGAGTTTTTAGAATCACTGCAAAAAAGAGAGTTTGTCGGAAGTAGAACAAAGTTTAACATCATCTTTGAACTTCTTGAGGAACTCATGTTTGAAACAAACCTTAGTGATGAAGAGAGAATAAAAAAGCTTCAAGAGGAAAAAAAGAGTATCGATAATCAAATAGAGGCGATAAAAAGAAAACAAGATATAAGGTTTGATAGTAGTCGTATAAAAGAGCACTTTATGCTTATAGAAGAGAGTGCTAGAAAACTAAAGTATGACTTTTCCCAAATCGAGTATAACTTTAGAGATTTAAATCTCCAAGCTATGGAGCAAATAGCTTCTATAAATGAATCAAAAGATAAAGTTTTAAGCTCAATCTTTGATGTGGAAGACAGCATAAGAGAAAGTGATCAAGGAAAGAGTTTCTTTGCTTTTTGGCAAATCTTAACCGATGCAAATAAAAATGAAGATTTTTCAAAGATGCTCGAAGAGCTTTATAAGATAAAAGAGATAGAAGAGTTTGACAGCTTAGGAAAACTAAAAAATCTAAAATACGACCTTTTGTCAAATGCAAACAAGATAGCAAAAGTAACCTCTAAACTTATGGAGCAGTTGAGAAGATACTTGGATGACAGAGTTTGGATAGAAAACAAAAAGATACTTGAACTTTGTAAATCCATAGAAAAAAAAGCTCTTGAAGTAAAAGATGAGCCACCAAGTGAAAGAAATTTCTCAACCTTGCCTAACACAAAAGTCAAAATCGACTCTATCTTTGAAAAGAGTTTATATAACATAAAAAAAGAGGTAGAGTTTAAAGTAGAGGTAAAAGAGGAGAGTTTAGAAGAGATAGATTTAAATAGTTTTTATAACCTCTTTTTCATAGATGAAGAGAAACTAAAATCAAACATAAACTTCTTCTTGCAAAAATCCCCTCAATGCTCACTCTCCCAAATAGTAGAAAAGTTTCCTATCAAAAAGGGAGTAGCCGAAGTCATCTCTTATTTAAGTATCGCTAAAAATTCAGATAATTCACTTATCATTACAAGTGAAAAAGAGAAGATTTTAGTTGAGGATGAAAACGGGAACAAAAAGCTTCTAAAGATACCTAAAATCATATTTACCAAAGGTAGTTCATGAACCAAAATGCAAAAACAGCCATAATTCATCTTTTAAAAGGAGTATTTTATAAAGAAGACAATCCAAATGCCTTTTTTGAACTAGAAACCAACAGTTTTGCAGCTATAAAAGATTATCTACAAACCATAGGCTTGGATATAGTAGTAGATAGCAATGAAGGCTATGCCTATATAAAAAACAAAATCTATGAAGAGGATGAAGAGACTCTTCCAAAACTGATACAAAGCAGAGAACTTAGTTATAAAGTTTCACTTTTATTAGTCCTGCTTAGAAAAAATATAGCCCAATATGAGATGCAAAATGAAAATGAAAAACCAATCATCACAAAAGAGGATATCATAAATCAAATGCTACTTTTTTTGGACATAAAGTTCAACGAAGTAAAGATAAAAAAAGAGATAGAAAGTACGATAAAAAAGGTGGAGGATTTGGGG
>JALUNR010000171.1 GCA_027055005.1 Campylobacterales bacterium | reverse complement strand
GATTGCCCCAAAGGTGTTTGTCTTTATGATATTTGCCCCTGCTTTTGCATAAGAGGAGTGAATTTTTATTATCCCATCTTTAAAAGTAGTGTTTAAAAGTTCATTGCACCCTTCATTGCCCTGCCAAGCAGAGTCTGGTATAGATAGAGCTTGGATTTGAGTACCCATAGCTCCATCAAATGTTAAAACTTTTTTGCCTATAAAATCTTTTATGTTTTTCAAGTCGATTTTCCGTTGTTTTTTGTTTTATTGTAGCAAAAAACTCTATAAATTTATAGATAAAGAGATAGGACAGTGATCACTACCATAAATGCTATCAAGTATTTTAGCATCAAGGAGATTTTCTTTTAAGTTTTCACTTACAAAAAAGTAGTCTATCCTCCAGCCTGCATTTGTTTTTCTTGCATTAAACTTATATGACCACCAAGTGTATTTGTGTTCAAGGGTTGGATGAAAGTATCTAAAGGTATCTATAAATCCCATATCTATAAACTTATCTAAAAGAGCTCTCTCCTTTGGTAAAAAACCTGAAACATTTTCATTTGCTTTTGGTCTTTTTAAATCTATAGGCTTATGGGCTATGTTAAAATCTCCACAAATTATGATGGATTTTCCCTGTTTTTGTAACTCTTTTAAGTACTCGAAAAGTTTTTCATAAAACTCCATCTTGTAGGAGAGTCTATCTTCACTCATTTGTCCATTTGGAAAGTATATGTTAAAAAAAGCTACATCATAAGAGTTTGTTTTAAAGTGGATTTCATTTATCCTTCCCTCTTTTAATCTATCTATATTCCATCCATTACTTGTATAATATGGCATAATATTACAAAAAAGGGCAACTCCATGCCGTCCAGCAGTTGAAGCAGAGTTTACAAAAATATTTTCAAACTTTTTATCGAACAAATCTGAGGGAATTTGCTCTTTTTTGGCTTTAATCTCTTGAAGAGCTAAAAAGTCCACATCTATTTCATCAATCCACTTTAAAGCCTCTTTTCTATCGATAGCTCTTATGCCATTTACATTCCATGAGATAAAGTTATATTTTTTCATTTTTTAAACAGATCTAACTTCTTATCATATATAGAAGTATTTATATCCATAGCATCCAAAATTGAGCTAAATATATAATCTTGTGATAGTTTTTTATCTTTTAACTTTTTCATATTTTGATTACTTATACCAAAGTCTTTTCCAAACCAAATAATAGAGGCTGGATGTTTTTGTGCATCTGGAGCTATAAAGTAAGGTATTCCATGAAGATATATACCTTTTTCTCCAAGGCTCTCACCATGGTCTGCTACATACCAAAGAGCTACCTTATATTTATTTTGATGAGATTTTAAAAACTCTTTTACTTTTGTTAAAAAAGTATCAGTAGCGACTATTGTGTTATCATAAGCATTTATGATTGCTTTTTTTGTACATTTATTTAGTTGGTTTGTTGTACAAACTGGTTTAAATTTTTCATAAATTTTGTCATATCTTTTGTAGTATTCTGGTCCGTGGCTTCCCATTTGATGAAGAACTATAAAAGTAGTTTTTGGAGCTTTGACAAAATCATCAAGATTATCAAGCATCTTAAAATCTCTACACTCACCATTGCAACTATCTTTGATATTTTTATAGTTTTTTATCCTAATAGCTACTCCTTTTGAATCTGAGTTATTATCTATCCAAAGAAGTCTTACTCCTGCATAATTTAAAACATCTATTAAACTAGACATACTTTTTGCTTTACTATCTTTATAATTACTTCTTGTAAGTGGAGAAAACATACAAGGAACACTAACCGCCGTTTCAGTTCCACATGAGTAAAAATTTTTAAAACTTGTTATTTCACTATCCTTTTCTAAGGTTGGATTTGTATCTCTTTTATATCCATTTAGACTAAAATGGTCAGCTCTCGCAGCTTCTCCTGTTACAAATATAAAAAGTTTTGGTTTTCCCTCTTTAGGAAGTAGTTTTGCATCCCCTCCTACCTTTTGAAATTTTAATTTTTTAGTGAAATATTTTCTTTGTATAAATTTTCCTACTCCATATAATGGATAAGTTGGATTTGTATAATACCTTAAAGGTTTGTATTCTCTAAAAAAAGAAGTATATGCTTTTGAAAAAAAATAAACATTTGCTACTATTAAAAGTAAAAGTAATGGGATGTATTTTATCTTAAAAATGATATTTTGCTTAAAACTAAGATAATTTAATTTTAATCTATATATTATAAAAGATGGTAAAACTCCTAAAATTAAAAAGTAACCCAAAACTTCTAAGTTAAAAAGATCACTTGCCTCGCTAATATCCGTTTCAAAAATATTTTGAACCATCTTATCATCTATCACAACTCCATATTTTTGCATAAAATAAAGTGATAGTGAACCTGTAATAAAAAGATAGATTAAAAATGCTTTAAAAGTATATTTTGAGTAAAAAATAGTTTGTAAAAGTGCTATAAATAAAAAGAGAAAAACTCCTAGACTTATCATAAAGCTATATTCTTTAAATACAGCAAAACTTTTTTCAAAAAATACAAAATTGTAAAAAAATACAAATGCCAATGAAGTTAAAAAAATTGTAGCTATTACTTTTTTCATCATTTTCCTAAAATATAATTTTCTACTACCCATTTAGCAAACGGGAAGCTACTTGTAAAGGCAGGACTAACTGCATTTAACACATGGACACTTTTAGCATCACCCTCAACTACAAAATCTTGTAAAAGTTCATTTGTTTTTGTGTTTATTAGTTGAGCTCTAATTCCTGGTTTACTCCATTTATTAAATCCATCTTTATCTACTTTATATACCATAGATTTTGCTAAAGATACAAAGTAATTTTTATTATACTTTTTCATCTCACTAAAAGCTAAATTCCTAAAACCAAAACTATTTAATAAAAAGAGTTTTGCTTCAGTGAAGATAATATCTAAAAACTCATTTAATTTAAAATTATTTAATCCTTGATAGTTTTCTCTCCAAAAAGCCGGAATTGCTGTTGGACCTATTTTTATCTCATTGTCCACCGTTATCGTGTAGTGAACTCCCAAAAATGGGTTTTTTAGATTTGGTACTGGGTAGATGTTTGTATTTATGAAGTGGTCAGGTTTTGTATATTTTAAATATATACCTTTAAATGGTAATATTTTATAATCTTTACTAAAGCCAAACTCTTTTGCTACCTTATCAGCATAGAGTCCTGCACAATTTATAACCATTTTTGCATCATTTTTCATATCATTTGAGTATGAAGTGTTAAATCTTATCTCTACTTTATTTTTTAAAAGTTCCTCTTTTATATGAGAAAGTATCTCTTTTGGATTCACAGTAGAAGTTGTAGGAGAATAAAGAGCTAGTTTATAAGTTTTTATATTTTTAAATCTTTTGGATAACTCACTTTTATCTATAAGCTCAACTTCAACTCCATTTTTTATTCCTCTTTCATACAATTCTTTTAAAGTTTCTAACTCACTCTCATCTTTTGCAACTACTATTTTTTGAGCTTTATTTATTTTTAAGTTATTTTCTTCACAATAAATAGTAAGAGCTTTATTTCCTTCTTTTGTAAACTTAGCTTTTAAAGATGAAGAAGTATAATAAAAACCAGCATGAAGTACACCACTATTTCTTCCACTACTATGATAACCAATATCTGGTTCTTTTTCTATGATAAGTATATTTGCATCGGAGTCTATTTGTTTTAACTCTCTTGCTATGGAAAGTCCTATTATACCTGCTCCTATTATTAGATAATCATACACTTCCTACCTTTTCTTTTAACATATTTAAAAATTTATTTCTACTAACTTCAACTGCACCCATACTTTTTAAGTGATTTGTTGGAACTTGACAATCTATAAAATCATATCCATTTTTTTTACAATACTCGCTTAAAGCAATAAGAGCCACTTTTGAAGCATCTCTACATTTGCTAAACATACTCTCCCCACAAAAAACTCTGCCCAAATCAACACCATAAAGTCCCCCTACAAGTTCTCCATCATAATAAGTTTCAAATGATTTTACTAAACCTCTTTTATGTAACTCTTCATAGCACTCTATAATATCATCTATGATCCAACTTCCCTCTCCATTTTTTACTCTTACATCACGACAAGCTCTTATAGTTTGGCTAAAATCATGATCTATTCTTATGGTATATTTTTTAAAACTTTTTTTTAAGCTTTTTGAAATTTTTAAATCATTTGGATAAAGAATAAGTCTAGGATCTGGAGACCACCAAAGGATAGGGTCATCTTCGTTATACCACGGAAAAATACCATTTAAGTATGCGGATATTACCCTATCTGGATCTAAATCTCCCCCCCAAGCAACAAGTCCCTCTTTAGGGGCAAGTCTAGGGTCTGGGAAAAAGTAATTATACTGAGTGAGTTTGGGTATCAAGTGTCTTTACAACTTCTGAGTATTTAAAAGTTATCTTGTTATCTTCAAAATCTATAAAAACTTCACCACCATTTATAAGCTTACCAAAAAGTATCTCATCTGTTAGTGGAGATTTAACTTCTTCACTGATAACTCTAGACATAACTCTAGCCCCTAGAACATCATCAAAACCTTTATTTGCAAAGTATTTTTTTGCTTCTAAAGTAGCTACTATTTTTATATCTTTTTCTTTTAATTGTTCTTCCAATTCATCAAGTAGTTTATCTACAATACCTATCATAATAGGTTCTGTTAAAGGTTTAAAGTGAACTACTGCATCAAGCCTATTTCTGAACTCTGGAGCAAAAAAGTCTGCTATTGCAGATTCAGCCTTATGAGTTGTGTTTTTATGAAAGCCAACTTGAGGAGCTGATTGAACTCCTAAATTTGAAGTCATAATTATGATAACATTTCTAAAATCAGTTTTACTTCCATTGTTATCAGTTAAAGTTGCATTATCCATAACTTGAAGAAGAATGTTTAACATATCTGGATGAGCTTTTTCTACCTCATCTATCAAAAGAACTGTATATGGATGCTTTTTGATAGCTTCAGTTAGAAGTCCTCCTTCTTCATATCCTACATATCCAGGAGGAGCTCCCACTAGTTTTGAAACTGAGTGTTTTTCCATATACTCACTCATATCAAATCTTTCAAAATGAATACCAAGATTATCCGCTAACTGTTTTGCAACTTCAGTTTTACCAACTCCAGTAGGTCCTGCAAAAAGAAAACTTCCAATAGGAGAGTTTGGTTTACCAAGTCCTGCACGAGATTTTTTTATCGCTTTTACAAGTACTTCTATACCTTCATCTTGTCCAAAAACTTTTCCTTTGAGTTTACTTTCTAATGTTTTTAAAACTTGCATATCATCATTTGAAATTTGTCGAGATGGAATATTTGCTATTTTTGCTACTACATCTTCTATCTCTTTTGTACTAACTACTCTACTTTTTTTATCACTTAAATGATATGTCGCTCCCACTTCATCTATCAAATCAATAGCAGAATCTGGTAAAAATCTATCATTTATATATCTTTTTGCAAGTTCTACTGATGCTTTAAGTGCTTTATCTTCATAAACTATATTATGATGTTCTTCATATTTTGGTTTTAACCCATTTATAATTTCTATACTATCTTCAATGCTAGGTTCATCTATATCTACTTTAGCAAATCTTCTACTAAGAGCTTTATCTTTATCAAAAAAACTTCTATATTCACTATAAGTTGTAGCTCCAATGCATCTTAGTTTTCCACTTGCAAGAGCTGGTTTTATAAGATTTGAAAGATCCATAGCTCCACCACTTGTACTTCCAGCTCCTACTATTGTATGTATTTCATCTATGAAAAGTATAGCATCATCTATTTCTTCAAGCTCTTTGAGTACTGATTTTAATCTCTTCTCAAAATCACCTCTATACTTTGTACCTGATAGTAAACTTCCAATATCCAGTGAAAATATGGTAGATCTTTTTAAAATATCTGGTGTTTCTTTACTTACTATCCTTAGAGCAAGTCCTTCTACTATTGCAGTTTTACCAACACCAGGTTCTCCCACTATAAGAGGATTATTTTTCTTTCTACGACATAGAATCTGCATCACTCGATCAAGTTCATCACTTCTACCTATAACAGGATCTATCTTTGCATTTCTAGCTAGTTGGTTTAAATTTATCGTATATTTTTTCAATTCACTATCATCTTTTAGAGTAACTATATCTTCTTCTTGATGTTTTTTATCAGTAAGAGCTTCAGTTATAACAAGTTTTGTAATACCTTGTTGTTTTAGAAGATAGACACTATAACTTCTCTCTTCTTCAAAAAGTGCTACTAAAAGATCTTCTATATTTGCCTTTTTTTTATCAGCACTTTTTACTCCTGCTATCATAGAATCTATAACCCTTGCTAATGCTACCGTTTCAAAAGGATCATGAGTACTATCTTCAGGCAAAGGTTTAAAAACAGACTCAAGATGAGTTTTTACCCTTTCATATAAAAAATCTGTATCTGCTCCTGTCTTTTTCAAAAGTACAATAGCTTCTTCATGCTGTAACAGTGAAAAGAAAACATGTTCTATCGTTACATACTCATGTCTGCTTTTTTTTGCAAATTCTAGTGCCTCATTTAAAACTGTGTTTAACTCTTTATTTAACATATATTAATCTTCCTCCATAATAGCTTTTAAGGGATATTCATTTTCTCTTGCCCGTTTTGTTACTTGGTCTATCTTCGTTTCTGCTAACTCATAAGTATAAACCCCACAAATAGCCTTTCCATCCTTATGAATAGAAAGCATAAGGTTTATAGCATTATCTAGCGGATGCTTAAATATATCCATCAAAACATCAACAACAAAATCCATACTGGTATAATCGTCATTTAGTAAAAGAACTTTATACCTTTTTAAATGCTCAAGCTCTTCTTGGTCTTCAAGCTCATAACCAACACCTGTATTTTCTTTCACTTAAACACCTTATCATAAAATTTGGATATAATTATTATACAATAAAAGTTAAATAAAAGTGAAATATTTTACTATAAATTTCATCTAAATTTCTAAAAGATGTAATTTAGTAATATTATCTAATAAGGACAACTTATGGTAATCTTTATAACAGCTACAAATACAAATATTGGGAAAACATATGCCTCTTTATTACTTATAGATGAATTTTTAAAAAAAGGACTTAAAATTGGAGTTTTTAAACCTTTTGAGAGTGGAGGTAGAGAAGATAGTAAAAAACTATTAAGCAAAAGTAAAAGAAATGATTTAATGCTTGATGATATAAATCCTTACTACTTTTCACTTCCTGCTTCCCCTTATGTAGCAAAACAAGAACAAAAGATAGATTTTAAAAAAGTGAAAATAGCTTTTCAAAAAGTAAAAAAAAGTTCAGATATAGTTTTAGTTGAAGGAGCTGGTGGACTTATGGTACCTATTGAAAAAGATTTTTTTATGATTGATTTGATAGAGTTTTTAGGTATTGATA
>JALUNR010000170.1 GCA_027055005.1 Campylobacterales bacterium | reverse complement strand
GACTTCGGTTTAAGTACTTTTATGTGAGGTATCCAGTACTTTATCAGAGGTATAATCTCCATATCATGAGATATAAAAAGAGAGATTTCAAGAGTTCCATCTTCGTGTTCTTTTAAAATCTTTTGTGATTTTGAGATTGGTTTTCGTTTGAAGTATTTTGCTATGTATTTGCTAATATGAAGTTTTACTTCGTATGGTGTTTTGTTTTTATTAAACCATATAGAGATAGAGTTTTTTAATAGTTCATCTAAGTTAGTATTTGTTAAAAAGTTTTTGTCTATTACTTTTACATCTAAGATGTTTTTTAAGTAGTATTTTTTTAGTTCATCGTTTCTACCATCAAGGGCTATTAAGTACCAAAAACCTTCATAGTTTGCTATCTTTAGTGGTTTGAGTTCTATCTGTTTTTCATAACTTTCAAAGTCATAGACACAAGTTATAACTAGCTTCTCTTTGATAGCTTGTTCTAAAGATTTTATCTCATCTAGTTTATCACTTATATCCTCTAGTTCTAGTTTTGTATATATAGGATTTATATCATCATTTTTTAGTTTATGGAGAAGTTTTTTAGCTCTTTTTGAAAACTTTCCACTACTGTTTGAAATCATCCCCTCCATCATATCAAGGATTATTTTATCTTCTAAAGAGGTTGTTTTTTCAAGTCTAAAATCCTTTTGCATCTTCCACTTTCTCTTATCTTGATAGATAGGAAATCTGATTAATCGATTGTTCAAATCCCTTTGAATAGTCCTTGTTGATACTCCAAACTCCTCTGCTAACTCTTTTACCGAAAGCTCTTCACCATCATTTAAACGAGAGAGGATAGTTATCAGTCTTGTAAGTGTTTTGTCATAGTCATGTTTGTAAGCCATAAGATTACCTTTAGTTCATGATAGCAAATCCTGAAGCATTGTAAGCCTCGGATGTTTTAAGATTTGAATAGGGTCATTTTAGCTCTTGAAATTCTTGCACTAATTTTTCTAAAAATGTTATTAAAACATCTTGTTGGCACAAAGTAAATTCATTTAATTCCTCTTTTATCTCATAAACAATAGGAAAATCTTCATATTTTTCCTTGATTATTTTGAAATACTTATTTAACAGGATCTCTAATTCATTATTGTTCTTTAATTCTTTTCCATTTTTATCAAAAAATTCAATTTGAAACTTTTCAATTTTAAGATCAAAATATATATCTAAATATAGATTATATTTATCAACCTTCCAACCATCCATCCTAATAAAAGGTTGTTCATTAGAATCTGTTTCTTTGTAGTATATGACTTGAAAAGGTGGAAAATTCTTTTCAGCTTCCAATATCCACTCAATTTCTCTCTGATCTTCTTGTTTTAAACCAAAATAGTTTATAAAAAAATTCCAACTATATAATTCAGAATGATAACCATTCATTCTTGTTGTCTTTAACAAATATATCTTACTATAATCTTTCCTCCATCTTATCTGTAGTTTTTTGCAATACTTTAAGCAATGTTCTTGCATGAGTGTATATCGATACAGAATTTCTTTATCATTGTTATCTTTTTGCCAATTATTAATAATTGATTTTAAAGAATTTGGTATATCCTTGATTTGTATATCATTAAGTAATCTCCGTAAAAACTCTGTTTTTGTATTACTATTAAAAACTTTTAACCAATTATCATACTTTGTTCTATAATTTTTTTCAAATGAGCAAAAGGTATAATTTGGACCTAGTTTAGGTAGATAATCACCTTTTGTTAAAAGTGCTTGATAAACTAAAATTTGATTATCTTTATTATCTTTTGCAAAATCCCACAAAGCTATAAATTTATA
>JALUNR010000169.1 GCA_027055005.1 Campylobacterales bacterium | reverse complement strand
CATGAGAGAGTCTATCTGATTCAAGAGCTTGAGAAAGAGTAATCCTCACACTTTCTTGCCCAATAAGTTCTTTAAACGAATGAGGACGATACTTTAATGCTAAAACTTCCGACACGATTTACCTTTTTCTTTTTAGATTATGCATACAATATTCCACTCTTCATCTCTAATTCTATGATGATAGTGTAGCAAATCAACCTTTTTTTCAAAAATATCTTCTAAGTATAGCCAAATTTGTTATAATTGTTATTACTACATTGACTAAATGTACCAATTTTTAGAAAACAACATAAAAATCAAGTTTAAGTATCATGGCTTATTTTATCTTTATCGTAAGATTCCAAAAGTTCAATTTTTTCAACTGAGCATCTGTTTATTTTTAAAAAGTCTAATGATAAATAAAATTTTAATTTGATATATTTACATTATGAAACAAAACAATATAAATAAATTAGATTTAAGCGAATATATAGCAGATTTTAAAAACTTTTTAGCGAGGGATAAAGAACTTTTTTTAGAGGGCGATGCAAATATTCATAAAAAGTTTATAGATGACATATCAAAGGTAGAGTTTACTCCTCCTAAAGAAACTAAAAATCTTGATTCAGCTTTGATGTACATTAAAAAGCAGGGGATTTTAAAACTGTATGAGATTTTTGAATTTGTAAAGATTATTTGGTATTTTAACTATTTAAAAAAGCAAAATTTCTCTTCACTTGTTAGTGAGTGGCTTTATAAAATAATAATTCCAGCAGATATAGTGGAGATAACAACTTATTTTGATGATAAAGCAAATCTAAGAAATGATATAGATGAGAGATTTTCACAGATCGAGTATTCACTTAAAAAAAACAAACAAGAGATAAAAGAATCTTTGAATCGTATCGTACATACTAAAAAAATTTCTCCATATTTAGTTGATTCACAGATACACTATCTTGATGCAAATGAAACTTTGCTTGTTAGAGGAGGTTTTAATCATGTTTTAAAAGCTTCTGTAGTTGGTAGAAGTAGTGGAGGTTTTTTTTATGTGATTCCTGAAAGCATAGATAAACTAAAAAAACGACAAGCACAACTTTTAAGTCAAAAGGAAGAACTTATATATGAGTATGAAAAGAAAATTTCTTCTATTTTTTCTAAACATTGGAAGTTTTTAAACTACATCAATAAAGAGTTTGATAGATTTGATAATTATCAAGCAAGGGTACATTTTGCAAAAGCAAGAGATTATGAATTTTTATCTACAAAAAAGGGTGAAGATATAGTTTTAAAAAGCTTTGCTCATCCTGCTTTAAAAAATCCTAAACTTTTAGATATAGATTTTTCAAAAAAACTACTTTTGGTAACTGGTGTAAATGCTGGTGGTAAAACTATGTTACTAAAGAGTATTTTGAGTGCGGTTTTTATGGCTAAATATTTATTGCCATTTCAAATAGATGCAAACAATTCTAAGATTTGTTCTTTTAAAGAGATAGTTCCTATCATAGATGATCCTCAAAGTGTAAAAAATGATATTTCTACATTTGCAGGTCGTATGAGTGAGTTTAGTCATCTTTTTGGTAAAAAATACTTTATAGCTGGAGTTGATGAGATAGAGCTTGGAACTGATGCTGATGAAGCTGCTAGTTTGTTTAAAGTTATTTTAGAAAAACTTATGAAAAAAGGAAATAAAATAGTAGTTACAACTCATCACAAAAGATTAGCTTCTATGATGGCAACTCATGAAGATGTAGAGCTTCTAGCTGCTATTTATGATGATGTAGCCCAAAGACCAACTTATGAGTTTTTAAAAGGTACTATTGGAAAAAGTTATGCTTTTGAAACTGCCCTTAGATATGGTATAAGTGCAAGTGTGATAGGTGAAGCAAAAGAAGTTTATGGAGAGGATAAAGAAAAACTAAACTCTCTTATCCAAAAAAATATAGATTTAGAGTTAGAATATAGGGCAAAACTATCACAACTAGAAATAAAAAGTGAAAAAGTAACAAAACTAAAAGAGTCTTTAACTTACCAAAAACAAAAATCACAAGAGGAACTTAGAAAGATAAAATCCAACTTAGAAAAAGAGTATAATAAAGCTATAAATGAAGCAAAAGAAGCTGCAAAAGCTAACAATAAAGCTGACATTCACAGACTCCTAAATAAAGCAGATAAAAAGAAAAAAGAGGCAAAGAAAAACACTATATCAAACAAAGTAGAAGATTTTAAAGTGGGTGATAGAGTAAAATATAGAAGTAGTAGGGGTGAAATAGTAACTATAAGAGGGCAATATGCTTTTATCAAAAGTGATGGTATAAGTCTAAAAGTTCCACTAAAAGAGTTAAAAAGAAGTGGCAATCCTCCAAAACCAAAACAAAAAACAAAGATAGATGTTCAAAGACCATCATCAGCTAGTGTTCAGCTTGATTTGCATGGATTAAGAAGTGAAGAAGCGATAGAAAAATTAGATAGTTATCTATCAGATGCTTTGATAACTGGATATGATGAAGTTTTGATTTATCATGGAGTTGGAACTGGAAAACTTGCATTTGCTGTAAAAGAGTTTTTAAAAAGATACCCAAAAGTAAAAAGTTTCACCGATGCTCCTGCAAATATGGGTGGAATGGGAGCTACTTTGGTTAAGTTATGATGTAGGGTAAGTGAAATTTAGGAGGCATAAATGATAGATAAATTAATAAAATTAGCTAGTCTAAAAGATAGTATTGATTTAAAAAGAGGTGAGAAAAAATATTTTGAAGATGATTGGCTTATAGGGCAACTACTATCTGAGATTCAGGAAGTAAAAGATGAAATTCGTCCAAATAATAAGCCATTTTTGGAAGATGAGTTAGGCGATATATTATGGGGTTGGTTAGTGCTAGTGCAAAAAATGAAATCTAAAGGTTTAGTAACCTCCCACGAAAGTATTATCAAAAGAGCATTAAAAAAGTATGAGGAGAGGATTTTACCTTTAAAGGGTGATAAGAGAGATAATGATATTTGGAAAGAAGTTAAAGCTAAACAGAAAAAAAGGCTAAATAATGAAAGCAGTAGAATTTGAAATAGATATTAGAGATAGTATTATAAAACTACCAAATGAATACAAAGAATTAGATGGTAGAAGAGTTAGGGTTATCATCTTAGATGAGGGAGAGCCTACTCAAAAAAAGGATGAAAAAGATGAAGAGTTTGAAAAGTTTTTATCAACTCTAAGCGACGATCCAAAAAAAAGCGATATTGTAAAAAAATCGATAAAATCATACATAAATAGTAGTGAAACTATCAAAAAACAGATACTAAAAGATGCTATCTTAAAAGTTTTGCAAAGTGACTATGATGAGTATAAAAAACCAAAAGAAGATTTATCAAGTGCAAAGTAGGAAACTCTAAAAAGAGTAACCTACACCTAAGTATGCTATATCAGTTTTTATCTTCATAGTTGTTTTTGGAAACTTTACATCAGCACCACTTATATTTATAGCTGCATCATCATAAGTCCATTCGTTATGTCTATATCCTATTGTTGCAAAAACTCTAGGACTCAAAGTAAAGAGTTTTAAATCAAAGTTTTTTTCATATGGTTGAAATCTTAATCCAATATCAACAGATGAAAAGTGTCCATTTACAGTAAAATCACTTTTTGCATAATCATTAGAGATAGAGCCTGTTTGATAAGCATATATTCCATTTGCATAAGCACTTAAGCTAGGAGATAATTTAGTTCGTGAGTAAATCCCAACACCTAATTTGTATGTTTTTATATCTGTTTGACTATCTTTATAGTATTTATAGATATAATTTTTTGTGCTAGTTGGTAATGAAACTGGCAAAGGATCATTGCCTTTTGTAGCACTTATCCAGGGTATAGAAATTCCTAAATACCCTGCAATTCCAAAGTAATTGTTTTCATCTTTTTTATATAAATCATACCCCAAAGATATACTAGCATCTAAGCCTTGAAGTCTATACTTCATAGTAGGGATATATATATTTGATGTTGGGAAAAGCGTGGTAGAAAAAATATTAGAAGCTTGTGTTATACCAGAGTTATAACTATCCTGCATTTGTTTTAAATGTTTTGAATCATACCAAGTAAAGTTGTAAGCATAAAAGTATTTTGTACTTCCTAAATTTGAATGATTTTGAATCAAAGAGTATGATGAGATATCCTCGCTTATAGTTTGAGTAAGTCCTAACATTCCACCAGTAAAACTCATATTCCCATTGCCAAATTCAAACTCACTACTAAAGAGTGAAGTTGACAAAAGTACCAAAAAAAGTGATCTTTTCATTTTATTCCTTTATTTATAAAATAAGACTACATTATATTATATAAAAATTAAATAAGGATTTTAAATAAAAACTTTAAAATTTTTTTGATTTATGTCGATTTAGTGATAACTATAATCACCAAGGTAAAACATGAATATACTTAAGCTATCTTTAATAATTATTTTACTTTTTTTTGGATGTTCATCTACCAAGCATCAACTTTTTAGTAAAAATAGACAAACATATATTTCACCTAGCTTTTTTCAAAAGCATGATTATATTATAAAACCACATGATAGACTTTTGGTTGTTATTTATGGTTATCCAAATTTGAGTACAACACAAGATAAAGATGATTATGGTTTAGAAGTTGCAGAAGACGGCAAGATAACACTACCTATTATAGGTAGAATAAAAGTTGCTGGTTTTACAAAAAATATGGTACAAAGAAGGCTTTATAATATATATGGGACATATCTTGAAAGAAAACCATCAGTAAAAGTAGAAGTTTTAAACAAAAAGATTTATGTTTTAGGTGCAGTAAAAAATCCTGGAACTTTAGAATTTAATAAAAACTCATTTATTACTCCTCTAAAAGCAGTATCCATAAGAGGTGGACTAGCAAAAAATGCTAAAAGAGATAGGATACTGATAGTTAGAGGTACAAAAAAACGATATGCTGTAGCAGTTTTGGATTTGACAGATATAAATAGTTTGAAAAAATATAATATACTTTTACAACCAGAAGATATAGTATATGTTGCAGATAATAGTGTTAGTGATTTCAATCTTCCTTTAAATGGTATGGAACCATCTCTTAGTTTGATAAATACTGTATTTAGTGCTATAACAACTTATTATGTTATAAAATCTAGGTAGCTTATGATGGAAAAGCAAAATGTTTATCAAAGAAGTATGATAAATAAGATTTTAGACTATAAATTTTCTATGTTCTTTATTATTCTTATTATTATGCTTTCAGCTTATATATATACAACAGTAGCTAAAAAAAAATATACAACAGATGCAACGATAGAGATAATTCCTAAAACAAATCAACTCTCATCCGAAATAAAAATTCAACTAAATGAAGGAAACTTTTTTAGAAATCTAAAAAATCAAATATCTTATCTAAAATCAAGATCTTTTTTACAAAAAGTTATACAAAAAAGTCAGGCAAATATTGTTTATTTTCAAAAAAGTGATTTAAAATATAATAAAATAAATAACAATCTACCTTTTAAAATAAGTAATATAAATATAAAAGATGATTCATTTTATGGAAAAATGTTTATGATAAAAGATATAGGCGATAACAGTTATAAATTAGTATTAGTTTCAAATAAACTTTTAACTTTTCAAAACTTTAAAAACTATATACAGTATCAATTCTCAAAAGAGTTAAAAACTAAATATTTTGATATTTTGATAGAGAAGAATAAATATTATAAAAATATAGAATCTGGACAAGAATTATTTTTTAAAATATATGATAAAGAAAAATACTCAGATTGGGTTGAATCTAATTTAGATATTTTTCAAGTAGATGAAAAATCTAGTATGATAAAAGTTACTTACTCAGATGAAAATCCATATAGTGCAAAATATTTTTTAGATACTTTATTAAAGGAGTATTTGAGTATAAAAAAACAAAATCAACTCTTAGAAGCTAATGATTTTTTAAAAAGTATAAATACAAAATTAACTTCCCAAAAAATGAAACTTAACAATATAGAGAAAAAGTTAAAAGACTATATACAAAATAATAAAGTAGCAGGATTGAGTGGACAAACAAATCAAGTAGTAGGGATTATATATAAATATGAACTAAATCTACAAAAACTAGAGCTAAAACTTCAAAAAATAAAAAGTATATCGAGGATATTTCATAAAAGCCATCAATTTAGAGATATTTTAACACTTTCCTCAGATATTAACAATCAAGGTTTAGTACAACTTATAAATAGTATAGATTTTGATATTAAAACTTATAAAAAATTACGCATGAAATATACAAAAAAATATCCAGATGTTCAAAAAATAATAAATACAATATTACAAAAAATAAAAAAACTTGATAAAAATATAAATGAACTAAAAATGAATACAATTTCTCAAATAAAAGATATAAAAGGGTATATATCTGAGTATAAACAAAAGCTAAACACTATGCCACAAAAAGAGTTTGGTTACTCTCAACTAAAAAGACAGTATGATTTACTTGAAAAACATTATTTATATTTACTTGAGAAAAAAACTCAACTAACTGTTTCTCAAAATACACAAGGAAAGTATGAGTATCAAGTTATAGATAAGCCTTATTTACCTGAAATACCATCACAACCTAAGAAAAAAGTATTATTGCTTTTAGCTTTTGTTTTTAGTTTGATTGTTAGTGTTTTTTATGCATTACTTCGAGATTATTTTTCAAAAAATATCAAATCTATTGATGAGTTAAAAGAGATTACTTTACTTCCTATTATGGGAACTATACCTTATATAAAAAATAAAAAATATTACAATAATCTTTTTGTAGTAAAAGAACCAAACTCCTATGCTAGTGAAATGATATGGAATCTAAGAACTAATATTGAGGATTTTATACCTTTGGAAAAAGGAAAAAAATCTTTGATAGTAGCTATAACTTCTTCCATAAAAGGGGAGGGTAAAACTACTATCGCATCAAATTTAGCATTAACTTTAGGTATGGGAGATAAAAAAACAGTAGTTATATCTTTTGATATGCGACTACCAGAACTGCATACTAGATTTTCAGTACCAAATGATGTAGGTATAAGTTCAGTACTTTTTAAAAATAAAACTTTAGATGAAGTATCTTTTAAAACAAAAGATTTTCCAAACTTTACCATTATTCCAGTAGGAGAAGATTTTGAAAATCCACTAAAAATAATAAACTCAACTAAAATAGATAATATATTAGAGCAGTTGCGACAAAAATATGACTATATTGTTTTAGATTTGCCACCATTTATGGTTGCATCGGAGTCTTTGTTTTTGATGAAAAAAGTTGATCTTGTTTTGTGTGTATTAAAAGTAAATTATTCTCAAAAAAGTTTTATTATTCATATAGAAGATTTGATATCTAAACACAAAATTAAAAGTATAGGTTTAGTTTTAAATGCAGTAAATGAAAAAAATCTTCAAATGATAATGAGAAAAGAAAATAAAAAATACATCAAAATGAACGAAAAAAAGTTAAAAAAACCTATAAGCAAAAGA
>JALUNR010000168.1 GCA_027055005.1 Campylobacterales bacterium | reverse complement strand
CCTATTTCTTTACTGACTTTTCTTATCATATTTATAGAGTTTTCATGAGTTTTATGACTTCCGTGAGAAAAGTTTAGTCTTATAACATCCACTCCACCTTTGATAAGCTTTTCTATCATTGTTTGATCTGCTGTAACTGGACCCAATGTTACTACTATTTTTGTTCTTTTTATCAATTTTTTCTCCTAAGTATTACTCCACACTCTATGTGGTTAGTATATGCAAACTGGTCAAAAGTTGCAAATTTTAATATTTCATAATTATTTAAATTTTCCAAATCCCTTTTTAAAGTTATAGGATTACATGAAATATATATAATATATCCAAATCTTTTTAGAAACTCTATCGTTTTTTCATCAACTCCAGCACGAGGTGGATCTACAAATATATGAGAAAACTTATAAGAGTCCAAATCTACACCTTTAAGTCGATTAAATTCTCTTTTTTTATCCATAGCTTCAACTAACTCCTCAGCAGAGAGTCTTACAAACTTTATGTTTTGTATTTTATTTAACTCTACATTTTCATTTGCTGATTTTATAGAAGCTTTAGAAACCTCTGTTGCTAAAACCTTTTTAAACTCTTTTGATAATGGTAGAGTAAAATTTCCTAATCCACAGTATAACTCTAAAAGGTTACTCTTTGGTAACTCTTTTATATTTTCTATAACCCACTCAATCATCTTTTGGTTTACTTTTGGATTTGGTTGAGTAAATCCACTATCAAGTAGTTTATACTTATAATTTTTACCAAAAATTGTGAGTTGTTCGTGAATAAAATCTTTATTTACTACTAGTTTTATACCTCTGCTTCTTCCTATGATGTTAGAATTTAAAGAAGATAGAACTTCTTTTGCAACTTTTCCCCACTCATCGTTTATCTTTTTATGATATATCAAAGTTATTATGGATTCATTAGTTGTTGAAGTTAAAAATTCTACTGCAAATAGTTTTTTTTCTAAGATAGGTGATGTCTTTATAAGATTTAAAACTCTTTGCATCAAAGTTTGAATCAAAGAAGATACTATTTGACAATCATTTATCTTTAGTAGTCTTTTATCAAAATCATTCATAGCATAACTTATGCCATCTTTATCATGAAATATTCTAAACTCTGCTCTATATCTAAAGTTTTTAGGCTCACTTGTTATGATATCAATATTTTTTAAGCCAAACTCTTGTTTTATTGAAGATATTTTTTTATGTAGTTGCTCTTCATAGTCATAATTGTACATCGTACAACTTCCGCATTTTCCAAAGTAGTTACAATTCATTATTTAAAACTCGCTATAAGATTTCCTATAAGTAAGTTCCATCCATCTATTAGAACAAATATGAGAAGTTTAAATGGCATAGATATCATCGCAGGTGGAAGCATCATCATACCCATACTCATCAAAACTGAACTTACAACCATATCTATGACTAAAAATGGCAGGTAGAGCAAAAAACCTATCTCAAAAGCACTTTTAAGTTCACTTATCACAAAAGCTGGAATAGCAACTAATAGTGGTATATCAGATACATTTTTTGGATTTTTCAAGTGTCTTATTCTAAAAAATAGTGCTAAATCTTTTTCTCTTGTATTTTTAATCATAAAGGATTTAAAAGGGGCTACTGTTTTGTTAAATGCTTCTTCATAATTTATCTTTTTTTCACTATATGGTTTTATACCATTATCATAAGCTTTTTTTGCATATGGTTGCATGATGAAAAATGTTAATATTAGAGCCATAGAAACCAAAAGTTGGTTTGGTGGTTGTTGTTGAGTTCCAAGAGCAGTTCTTAAAAAAGAAAAAACTACTAAAAGTCTAACAAAGCTAGTCATAAGAAGTATCAGTG
>JALUNR010000167.1 GCA_027055005.1 Campylobacterales bacterium | reverse complement strand
CGATACAGAGATTTTAAAATATTGTACATTTACTAAAGATTTAGAAACTATTTTAAATAATGCTATAATAAGATTTGAACTTAGCCAAAGAGCAATAAACAATATAAAAAAAGTTTCAAGAACAATAGCAGATTTAGCTCAAAGTGAAACTATAAAAAAAGAACATTTATTAGAAGCACTAAGTTATAGGATAAAACAGTGAAAAAAGTATTTAAAGAAGTTGACAGTTTAGATAAAAGATGTTATGAAGAGTTTGGACTAACTGAAGATATTTTGATGGAAAATGCAGCTTTAGGATTATATCATCAAATACCCCTAGAAGCAAAAAAAGTTTTGATAACAAGTGGAGTAGGAAACAACGGTGCTGATGGAATAACATTAGCTAGAATACTTCATGGAGAAAAAGAAGTATCATTATATATTCCTTTTGGTGTAAAATCTTCTATGGCAAAACTTCAATTAGATAGAGCTAAAAAAATAGGACTTAAAATAGTTGATAATATTGAGGATAAATTCGATGTAATAGTAGAAGCTTTATTTGGTAGTGGGTTAAATAGAGAATTAAATCAAGAAGTAAAAGATTTAATTGAAATATTAAACAAAAAAAAGGCTTATAAAATAGCTTGTGATATGCCAACAGGAGAATTTAAAGCGAATATTACGGTAACAATGGGGGCATATAAAGAAAAACTTTTTTTAGATAATAAAAAAGACTATGTGGGTAAAATAATTGTAGCAAACCTCGGTATATCAGAAGATGTTTACCAAACAAGTACTAAAACTTATCTTTTAGAAAAAAGTGATTTGAAACTTCCTCTTAGAAATATAGAAGATACAAATAAAGGAACTTTTGGACATCTTTCAGTAGTAGCAGGAAAAAAAGTAGGAGCTGCTCTTTTGAGTAGTGAAGCTGGATTTGCATATGGTTGTGGATTAGTTTCTATAGTAGAAAATGAAAACTATCAAATACCTTGTCATATTATGAGTAGTTGTCAAGTTCCAAAAAAAACTACTGCTCTTGCCATAGGTATGGGACTTGGGAATATGTATGATGATGAGTATTTAAAAAAGTTTTTATTTGATGGAGATTATCCACTTTTGATAGATGCTGATTTGTTTTATAGAGATATAATAAAAGAGTTACTTGAGTATAAAAAAAATATAGTTTTAACACCTCACCCAAAAGAGTTTAGCTCACTTTTAAAAATATGTGGATTTGGCAAAATAAGTGTAGAAGATATACAAACAAATAGATTTTATTATGTAAGAGAATTTACTAAAAAATATAAAGATATAGTTTTACTTTTAAAAGGTGCAAATACTTTAATATCCCAAAATCAAGAAATATATATAAATACTTTTGGCTCAAATATTTTAAGTAAAGGTGGAAGTGGTGATGTTTTAGCTGGTTTGATAAGTTCACTTTTAGCTCAAGGATATTCAACTCTTGAAGCTACTATAAGTGGAAATTTAGCTCATACTCTATCACTAGAAAATTTTACAAAAAACAATTATGCTCTAAATCCAAAAGATATTATAAAAGGAGTACAAACCTTATGAAAAGAATAGCCATACTATTTAGTGGTGAAGGAACTAACTTAGAAAATATAATAAAAACTTTACATAATAAAAAGTTAAAAGTTATAAAAGTAATATCCAACAAACTTGATGCAAATGGAATCAATAGGGCAAAAAAATATGATATTGATACAGTCATTATCGAAAGTAAAAAATATTCTTCAAGAGAAGAGTTCGATGCAAAGCTTGTAAAAGAGTTAAAAAAGAGTAGATTAGACTTAGTTGTATTAGCTGGTTTTATGCGAATTTTAACACCTATTTTTAC
>JALUNR010000166.1 GCA_027055005.1 Campylobacterales bacterium | reverse complement strand
CCCAACTCTTTGAGTATCAAATCTCCAGCTTCATGACCAAAAGTATCATTTATCATTTTAAAATTATCCAAATCAAAAAATGCAACACTATATCCGATGGAATATCTCAAGTACCCACTTTCACTTATTTTCAACTCACTATCTAACTCTTTTCTTGATAATATTTTAGTTAAAAAATCTATCTTTGACTCTTTTTTTGCTTTTCCAAGTGCAATCTCAAGACGATGCATTCTTTTTTGTAAATTTGATATTACATGAGTTTCTTTTTGTAACTTATTTGTTAAAGAATTATTTTCTATCTCTAAAGATTTTGTTATAGTTTCTAACTTATGTTTCAAATCTTCAAAATTTATCTCTTTAGTATCTTTTTTTAACTCTTCTTTTATTTCAGTTATTTTATCTTCTCTAACACTACTTTGTTGCATCATAGGTATTAGTTTTGAAGAGAGATTATCTAAAACTTCATTTATCGATTTAACTTTATTTTTTACTTCGTCTTTATCTAGTTTTACTCTTTTTCTTATCAAACTTTTTATTTTTTGAAGTATTTCAACTGAACCTAACAATGAAGGATTACTTTTTAAATCATAACTCAAAGCTGCCAACTCATCATCTGCACCACTTGCTATTGATGGAGTTAAAGATCCTATTAATAAAGATGAAATATTTCGCATAAATGTTGTATCATCACTTCTTTTTATACACTCACTTATACTTTCTACTATATCTTCAAGATTATTTGAAGTTATAGAACAGTTTACTTTTAACTTTTCAAGATAACTATCATCATAACTAGTCATAAAATCAAACCATTTGTCTTTTATGATTTCAAAACTATTTACATCTGCTAAATATTCTATCCTATCAAGTGAAATATTAGCAAGTTTCGTAGCCTCTTTGTCGTGCAAAAAAGTTATAGTTTGCAAAAGTCTTTTTACTAAAGTTATCAAAACTAGGTTTTGTTTATTTGTATCGCCTGCACTAAGTCTATTTAAGTTACTTGTAGTAAATATAATAAATTCATTTAAATCTTTTATATTTCTTTTTTTTAAATCTTCTTGTAAATACGGAGTTAACTTAGTACTATATTTTTTTAATTCGTCACAATCTTCAACATATATATTATACTTTTTAGCAACTTCACAAAACTTAACTTTATAATTATAAGGAGTAAGTTCTATATTATTTTTTGTTAACTCACTTATTACTATTTTTACAATATCATTTTTTGTCATCTAATACACCTCTTACTGAAATTTTTGATATCAATTCATCTATTGACTTAAGAGCTGCAAATTTTATAGCTTCAAATCTTTTATTATCCGAGATAACACTATTCGCTTCAATAGAAAAATCATAATCTCCACTTGAATTTATAACTTCTTTATTTCCTTTTTTATCTACATATTTTGTATTAAGTACTACTAAAGTTTTATAAGCTATTACATATCCATTACTATCATATTGAATAGGATTAAATCTTACACTAGCAAGTTTGACATACAATCTTGCATCGGCTTCTTCTTTTGAAACTAGTTTTGATTTAAATTTTGTTATAACAGCCTGATTTAAAGCATCTGTTATCAAAACACTATTTTGTGGATCTACCCTTGAAATATCTACTTTTACATATATACTATTTCCTAAAACTCTTTTCGTATAAATATTCGTTGGTTTATAGCCACACGAAGTAAAAAGTACTGCAACTAAAACTAAAAACCAAACTCTTTTCATACTACTTCACCACTATATTTACTAACTTATTTGGAACATATATCTCTTTTATAATATTTTTTCCCTCTATCCATTTTTCTAACTTCTCACATGAGAGCTTCAAAATCTCATCTTTTGATAAACTCTTAGCTACTTCCATTTCAGCTCTTTTTTTACCGTTTACAGTAAGGGCTAAAGTCATACTATCTTCAACAAAAACTTCCTCTTTGATCTCTAAAGTTTTAAAATTCTCTCTACTAAACTTTATATCGGCAATTTCCCAACAAATATGAGGAATTATAGGTTCTAGTATATTTGTAAGTATATAGTAAGCTTCACTCCAAACTTCACTATTTTTTTGTGCATTTATTGCATTCATAGCTTCCATAGATGCGGCAATAAGGGTATTGAAAGCATAAGTACTTTCAAAAACTTCATTTGATTTTTTCAAAGCTTCATAAACTTTTCTTCTTGCTAACTTCTCTTCTTTAGATAAACTATTATGATTTATTTCTGGTAGTTTACTAAAAGTAACATTTTCACTTCTATCAACAAACCTTTTTATAAATCTAAATGCTCCCTCAACTGCACTATCATTCCATTCTAACTCTTTTGTAGGAGGTGCAGCAAAAAGAATAAAAAGTCTTGCAGTATCAGCTCCATACTTTTTGATAATCTCATCTGGATCTACTGTATTTCCTTTTGATTTACTCATTTTTGAACCATCTTTAAGCACCATACCTTGAGTTAAAAGTTTATCAAATGGTTCATCTATATCAATATATCCCAAATCCCTCAAAGCTTTTGTAAAAAATCTAGCATATAAAAGATGAAGTATTGCATGCTCAATCCCACCAATATAGTGATCAACCCCTAACCAGTAATCTATATCCTCTTTTCTAAAAGCCTCATCTTCTAAGTTTCCACTAGCATATCTTAAAAAGTACCAACTACTTTGAACAAAAGTATCCATAGTATCAGTCTCTCTTATTGCATCACCCCCACATTTTGGGCATTTAGTATATTTCCAAGTTGGATGATTTTCTAGTGGATTCCCCTCACCTGTTATCTCTACATCTTCAGGCAAAGTAACAGGAAGATTTTCTTTTGCTTCTGGAACTAAACCACAGTTATCACACTTAACAAATGGTATAGGAGCACCCCAATATCTCTGTCTGCTTATACCCCAATCTCTAAGTTTATAATTAATCTCTTTTTTTCCTAATGAGTTTTTTTCAAAATACTCTATGATTTCTTTTCTTGCTTCATCACTTTTTAGTCCACTAAACTCCCCACTATCGAATAAAATATCATTTTCATTTATCACAACTTTTATAGGTAAGTTGTACTTTAAAGCAAACTCTTTATCTCTCTCATCATGAGCTGGAACTGCCATAACAGCCCCACTTCCGTAACTTGCTAACACAAAGTTAGCAACCCAAACAGGAACCTCTTTTCCCGTTAGTGGATGTATAACTGTTATACCTAACGAAACTCCCTCTTTTTCACTTTGATTTCTATCTTTTTCACTTTGATTTTGAATAGAAATAATTTTCTCTTTTGTTTCACTATCAAGCAGGTCATTTTCAATCATATACTTTACTATTTCATGCTCAGCTGCCAAAGAAGCAAAACTTACTCCATAAATCGTATCAGCTCTGGTTGTAAAGACTTCAAATCCATCAAACTTTCCATCAAGCAGTTTTTTACTATCATCACTCAAACTAAACTTAAAGCTAAGCCCTTCACTTCTACCTATCCAGTTTTCTTGCATAGTTAAAACTTGTTTTGGCCAACCATTCTCTAGTTTTTTAAGATCATCCAAAAGCTCTTTTGAGTACTTTGTTATAGCGATATTATAAGAAAGCATATCTTTTTGAGCTACCTCATTATCACATCTCCAACAACACCCCTCTACTACTTGCTCATTTGCTAAAACTGTATGGCATGTCTCACACCAGTTAACATTTGTATTTTTTTGATATAAAAGACCATTTTCATACATCTTTATCAAAAACTCTTGCTCAAACTTTGTATAAAGCTCATCACTTGTAGCAAACTCTCTTTTTTTTGAAAAACTAAACCCTAAAGACTCTAACTCACCTCTCATATAGTCTATATTTTCATAAGTCCATTTTTTTGGATGAAGTTTATGCTTTATAGCCGCATTTTCAGCTGGCATTCCAAAACTATCCCAACCTATTGGATGAAGTACATTAAACCCTTTTTTTCTAGCCTCTCTAGCAAATGCATCACCGATGGAGTAGTTTCTAACATGTCCCATATGGATTCTTCCACTTGGATATGGAAACATACTTAAGATATATTTTTTCTTTTTATCTTTGCTCTCTTCTGGCTCAAATGAGTTGTTTTGTTTCCAAAACTCTTGCCATTTTTTCTCTATCTCGCTTGGTTTATATTCCATTTAAAAATCCTCTTTTGTTTTACTAGCTTCTATCAATACTAAACTCATTGAAAAAATATTTGCGATAACTCCACCTATCGCCATAGCAACTGCTGCTTGGGGATCTTTTGCTAAAACTTCATATAAAAAAGCAGGAATCAAATGCAAATCAGCAACCAATGATGAAGCAAAAAGCTCTGCTGAGAGTATATTTTTAACACCGATTTTTAAAAGTGTAGAAACAAGATTTATACTAGCAGCTATAAAAAGTGCTATTGAGTTGTGGTCATACAAATACCCAGCAGTAGTCGTAAGACTCATCAAAGCAAAAAAGACATAGGTAACTTTACCCCAATTCATAAGTATCCTTTTATAAATTTTGGGTATTTTATCGAAACTTGGTTAAACTATAAAGTTTAATAAATCTTGGAAACACTTTTTATCCATCATTCATCAAAATCCTCATCAGTTTTTTTCTTTTTAGGCTCCAATATCAAGGGACTTCCCTCAAAGTCATAAGCTTTTCTTATTTGGTTCATAAGATATCTTTTATAACTAAAATGAAGAGCCTTTGGTCGATTCATAATAAGTGCAAATCTTGGTGGTTTTATATCAAATTGGGTTGAAAAATATATCTTTACAAGTTTTCCCATATCGCTTGGTAAATGATGCTTTTGGTTTGCATATTTTATAAGTTCGTTTAGTTTTGCTGTTGGTACTCTTCTTGTATAATTTGCATATACTCTATTTATTAAATCATATAGTTTATGAACTCTTTTATTTGTCAAAGCTGAAAGAGTAATAATAGGAGCAAAGGCTAAAAACTTAAATCTATCTCTTACTCGTTGTATGCTTTCTTCATATGAGTACTTTGCACTGTCCCATTTGTTTAAAACTATGATAACTGCAAGATTGTTTTTTTCACTAAAACTAGCTATCCTTTCATCCAACTCTTTAAAATCTTCTGATGAATCTAAAACAAGTAGGGCTAAATCTGCATTTTCTAACTGTTTTTGAGTTCTGTTTAGTGCAAATTTTTCTATTCCCTCTATTCGTCCTCTTCGTCTTATTCCTGCTGTATCAACAAAAGTATATTGCATACCATCTCTAACTATCATTTCATCTATTGGGTCGATAGTAGTTCCAGCTATTGAACTAACTACGGATCTATCTTCTCCCAAAAGTGCATTTAAAAGTGAACTTTTACCAACATTTACTCTTCCTATAATAGCTATTTTTATCTCGGTGTTGCTTTTTTCATTTTCTAGTTTTTCATCAAGTGATAAAAAATCTTCAAAACTTATATCTTCATCTTCGCTTAAATCTAGTTCAATCTCTGGCTCATCATCTAAATTATTATCTAGCCAATTTATAAGTTTTCTAGTATTTCTGTTGTGAGAAACTGATAAAAAGAAGAGATTTTTAGCACCAAATGAGCTAAACTCCCATCCAATTTTCTCTTCATGAGAATCATTATCTATCTTATTTACCACTAAGGCTATAATTTTTCCTAACTTTTGAAGCTCATAAAATATCCTTTTATCGTCATCATCTGGCAAAAGTTTTCCATCAACCATAAAAAGGATAATGTCAGCCTTTTTTGCAGCCTCTATTGACTTTTTGTGAACTTCTATGAACATTTCATTTGATTTATCAAGCCCACCAGTATCGACAAGCATAGCTTTTTTATTGTTTATCTCAACTTCAGCTCTTTTTACATCTCTAGTTGTTCCACTTACATCGCTTGTTATCGCATTTCTTTCCCTTGCAAGTCGATTAAAAAGTGAACTTTTACCAACATTTGGCTTTCCTATCAGTGCTATTGTTTGCATCGTTTTCCTCTAATTTTATTGATGCGATTTTATCATAAAAAACTATTTTTAAAATATAATACTAAAAATAGCTCCATTATTTTCATTTTTTACTTCTAATTTTCCATTTAAAGAGTTTTCTACTATAAACTTTGACATATAAAGTCCAAGTCCTGTTGAATCTTTTGTAGCTTTTGTTGAAAAATATGGTTCAAAAATCTTATCTATAATATCTTTTTCAACACCACCTGCATTATCTATTATTTGTATAATTTTTTTATCATCTTTTTTAAATACTTTTATCAATATTTTTGGATTTTTTATTTTTCTTTTCAGTAAAATATTTTCTGCATTTTTTATTAAATTTAAAAGTACTTGTATAAGTTCATTTTGATATGTTTTTACTTTAATACTTTTATCTAAATGAAGATTTATATGTACATTATTTTTTGTTAGAGAGTATGTAGCAATATTTAATGTTTTTTCTATTGCCTCTTTTATATAAAATTCTTTTTTTAATTTGGAAGGTTTAAAAAAGTTTGAAAAATCATCAATAGTAGTTGATAAATGATTTACAAAATCTTCTATCTTACTCAATGAATTTATAAAAAATTTTTTATCATACCTATCAAGTTCGGCTTTTATTTGAAGTCCTGATGAGGTAGCACTTATTGCTGAGAGCGGTTGTTTCCACTGATGAGCTATCAAACTTATCATTTCTCCCATTTGAGCTAAGCGAGAGCGATGAATCAAAATAGAATCTTTCTTCATATTTTTTTCAACTTCCAAAGCTACTTGTCTTTGTAAATCATCATTTAACACTTGTAATTCGCAAGAAGATACTTTAGCAATATTTGATAATGCATCTACCTCAAGATTTTCTTTTATAAGAGTTGATTTTTTATAATTTTTTAATCTTAAAGTATTTGTTGAGTTTTGATTTATATTTATAGTGATAATTGCAAGATTCGCATTATATATATTTCCATCAATAACAGCTAACTCACTATTTGAAAATATTCCTATTGCACTATCAAAATCAAAACCATTTTTTTCAAAAAGTTTTTCTCTACTAACTGAACTTATAAAAAAGAAAAAATCACTCTGTTTTTTATCATAGCTTTCTAATATATTTTGATAAATTTCATAAAATTTTGATGTATTTGAAAAGCCAAGCCTTACTGTATCGCCATCTTTTATAGGATAATCAATTATCGCTTTGTTATTTTTATAAGTATGTATCAAACTTGCTCTATATTTTTTATTATCTTTTATAAGTAGAGGAAATATTTTACTTGCATTTTTCAAATCATAGGAAAACTCTTTTGTTAAATAATGAGTATAAAACTCTTTTATGCTAAACTCTTCTATCTTTTCTATCTCAAAATCAAAAGATTGTGTTATCTTTAACTCTCTTCCTACTGGTTCTATATAATCTGCTATTTTTATAGAAAAATCAAAAGAATTTTTAAACTTTAACATAACAAATCCAGACTCTTTTATCTCTTTATTTATTATGATAAAGTCATTACAAAAACTACCAATTACATCACAATTTGATGGTAGATTATCTAAAAAATTTTGTTTATTTGTATTTGTAGCATATAAAAAAGTCAAATCCTCATCAATAAATTTACTAGCATCA
>JALUNR010000165.1 GCA_027055005.1 Campylobacterales bacterium | reverse complement strand
CTATCTTGCTTTTTAAACTCAGCTAAATCGAACTCTAATGCAGTATCAGATTTTTTAGAAGCAAAGATAAAACGTAAAGCATCTGAACCAATCTCTTCAACAATATCACTCATTAAAATAACATTACCAGCACGCTTACTCATCTTATATGGTTCGCCATCTTTAAGAAGACTTACCATTTGGGCAAGGAGTGTTTCTAGTTTGTTTGAATCATACCCTAAAAATTCAACTGCTGCATTTACACGAGGGATATAACCGTGGTGGTCAGCTCCCCAAATGTTAATATAGTGGTCATATCCACGCTCAAATTTTTGGTTATGATAGACAATGTCTCCAGCTAGATATGTCGGACGCTTATCTTCACGAACTACAACTCTATCTTTCTCATCGCCTTTTAACTCAGATGCTATCCACATTTTTCCATCTTTTTCATAAATGCCATCGCCCATTTTAGCCATAACTCTGTCCCACTCACTATAAAGTGAAGACTCATTTACGAAAGTATCAAAGTGAATATTTGTATTTGCTAAAGTATCAACTACTAAATCCATAACACCATCTTTAGCCCATAAAGCAAGTTCTTTTTGGCGAGATATATCTGTTAAAATCTCTTTGCCGAACTTCTCAATAGCACCAGTTGCAAGAGCTTCTAAATACTCTCCACGATAGTAGGATTCTGGAAAATCAATATTTTCCTCTTTAAAAATATTTTCACGAGCATACAGTTGAATAGAAAGACCAAGTAAATCTATCTGATTACCAGCATCATTTACATAATACTCAGCCGTAATGTCATATCCTAAATGTTTTGCTAAACGGTAAAGTGTGTCGCCATAAACAGCACCACGAGCATGACCGATATGAAGAGGACCAGTAGGATTTGCACTTACAAACTCTAAAAGGATTTTTTCACCCTTCTCTTGTGTTGCAAATTTTTCAGGATTATCTAATGCCCAAGTTGCATATTCACTTAAAAAATCTTCACTTAGACGAAAATTTAAGTACCCTTTTACAGATTCTACACTTGAAAAAATATCACTCTCAGCAAAAGATTTAGCTAAATCCTCAGCAATAATCATAGGAGATTTTCTTAACTCTTTAGCAAGGGAAAAGGCAATCGGAGTAGCAAAATGACCAAAAGAACGGTCACGAGGTTTCTCTAAAACAACTTCTTGTCCTAGTTTTTCGCGAAGTATCGCGGATACACGTTGCTTCAAAATTAAGCTTGTGTAGTTGTAGTAGTTTTTGGAGCTTCAGATGTAGTATTTGTTGCTACTTGCTCATTTGTTTCTACTTTTTTTGGAGCTTCAGATGATACTGTAACACTATCCTCTTCTTTCATCTCAGATTTAAAGTTTTTGATACCTTTACCAATTCCTTTTGCTAATTCAGGTATTTTTTTCGCACCGAAAAGTAATACGATAATTCCAAAGATTATTAGTAGTTCTGTTCCACCAGGCATTCCCATAGTTAGTTCCTTTTATTTTTTAAATTAATTGTTGAGAGTATAGCTATAATTTACTGTAACTACTCTTTATATATCTTCCCACTTCTGCACAAAACTGTTTATCTCATTTTTTGAAACTTTTAATTTTGCAATATCTACTATCGTTTTCAACTTTTCAGCTGCGTCCTCTAAAACATCATTCACAATTAAATAATCATATTCAGAAATTCTTTGAATCTCTTTTTTTGCCATTTTAATACGATTATCTATAATCTCTTGAGAATCTGTGGCACGTGATTCTAATCTATCTTTTAAAATAGAGAGTGTTGGTGTACTAATAAAAACAGAGGTAATCAAATCACCCATTCTATTTTGAACAATATCATTTCCCTGCACATCAATATCAAAAAGTACA
>JALUNR010000164.1 GCA_027055005.1 Campylobacterales bacterium | reverse complement strand
ACGTCGTAAATTTTTATAGCTGTGTTATTTTCTTCTACTAGAGTATAATTAATTTTTGTCTCAGTAGAAAAAGGATTTGGTTGTGAGTAAAAATTAGCAAGGTCTGTAGCAATATCATTAACTCCAGCAACTGACATATTAATTACACCTTCATAAGTTATAATATTTCCTCCAGTTACCGTAACATTTACCACACCTAAATTGTCAATTTCTACATTACTAAATGTAATATTACCATTGCTATCTGTAGTTCCTGTTACAAATAGATTATTATCATTAGTAAGTGTAACTGTAGCACCTTCAGCAAATAATCCACTAGCTTGATAGTTAACTGCAACAGTAATATCATTGTTACCTGTAGGTAAAGATGATACATGAGTTACATTAACCGCTAGAGGAATATCTTTCCATATTTTAATACTAGGATCACCTAACACACAAAATACTTTATGGTGGTATTCTACATAATAATCTGATGCGCCAAAAACAGCATATTGATAAATCCGACCTCTTTCTAAACCTTCGCCAGGCGTATCTAGGCCTTCTTGATACATACCTTTGTAAATACCTTTATCCATTTTATTATTATAGGTAGTGTGTGTGTTAGATGTTGGTCCAATAAAAGCTATTGCTCCTTTAGGGTTAGCAATTGTACCACTTTCAACTAATTTTTCTCCAAAACATTCATCACTAATATCAAACATGGCAACGCCACAACCAATATTGGTAAAAAAGAAGTTTTTTCTACTAGGGTTTAAACTAGCAAGATCGGGAGATTGAAATTCAATACAGTGATCATGCCAACCTGTCACCCAACCTTCTCCTCTATAATTAACTACAGAACGTCCTTGGTTAAGACCATTTAATACATCCGTTACGTTATAGTTACAATTCCAATCCCAAATTCCATTAGCATCAAAAGTTCCGTTCCACATCATTGGATCTACAGAGATAAAATCTGTATTATTTAATACAAGGTCTCTTGTCCAAGCAATCGTGTTTACTTGTGATTGATATTCAGAGTTAGAAGAGAATAATCCTTTAACAAACCAGTCAGTACCATTTTCTACATAAGGTTCTCTAATATATTTTTCAAACTTATTCATCATTACACGCATTCTGTAATTACCTTGGTTTGTAAATCTACCTATTAACATTTCTGGTAAGAAATCACCTCCATCAATTTCTACAAAATAATTTTCCCAAGCAAAAGACCATCCATCAGTTGCATTATACGTTTTTACAGGAAACACTCCTTTATCACCAACCAATAAAACATAAGAAGGTGGTGTATCCCAATTATGGTATGCATCAGTTATATGATTTTTTATTGTTATTGGGTTATTTGCATTTGCTCCAATATCACTAAATTTAGTAACATGAACATCAATCCCTGTTCTTTTTTTCCAATCAGCATAGGGTAAAAAATCATTATATAAATCATCTGGCACAATACACAACATTAAATCATTTACTAAATGTGTATCTAGTCTAGTTTTTAGAGATTCATAATTTAAAATACTCGATTTATACAATTTATCAAATGATGGTGTAATTGATTTTCTACTTATTCTTTTTGGATTTATTGCATTTCCATCATCAACATAATTTAATTTAATTTTAAATGATGACGTAACTCTTAATTGTTTTGTTACAGGATTGTATTGCATTGGTGAAATGGCTAATCTTACAATTCTAAAATCACGAAATATAGCAGGTTTATCTATTTTAACAGGGTTTTTAGGAAACATTTCGTCTTTAGAATAAATTTCTAAGTTTTTATTATAAGGTGTTTCTTTTTCACCATCAATCCAACTTTTTCTGCCAGGTAAAATATTAATATTTTCATAAGTCGTAACTTTA
>JALUNR010000163.1 GCA_027055005.1 Campylobacterales bacterium | reverse complement strand
GCCTGTGTCTTCTAATGATGTTTCAATAGAAAGTGATAATGGTGGATGGGTATCTCCACTAGATAATGATAAAATATCTCAAAAAGCTTTTCAAAATTATTTTATAGGTCTTATAAATGGTAATACTTATGGAAATTATTCTATTGATATTTTATATAAAAAGAGAATTGTACAAAAATTTTATCAATCAAATGGTTATAATTTATTCTGGTTTAAAAGTAGTGATAATATAAATAATAAAATAGACTCTTTGATAAAAGCTATCGAAGAAGCTCCTATTGAAGCTTTGGATGATTTGTCAAGATATCACTATGATGAAATAAATATGCTAGTTGAGCAGTTAAAAAATGGTAATTATGATGGGAGTGAAAAGACTCTTTTGATGACAAATTTGGATATATTGCTTAGTGATGCCTTTTTTAATTTAGCTCATGATTTGCATAATGGAGTTTTGGATTATCAAGCTTTTCAAGCTACTTTAAAGGCAAAGAAAGAGGCTTCTGATATTAATTATAAGTGGAATACTCCAAAAAGTGAACCTAATTATATACCAATGCTTGAGAATTCTTTTGCTAATAACAGTATAAAAAAGGATTTATATGATTTAGTAAATCACAATCTTATATATGAAAGATTGAAAGAAGCATATGAAAAATATAAAGATATAAGAGATATGGGCGGTTGGGTAAAAATTCCAGCTGGTAAAGTTTTAAGATATGGTTCTAAAGGTAAAAGGGTAGCTCTTTTGGCTAAGAGATTGAGTACAACAGGTGATTTGCTAAGATATCATGAAAAGTATAATAAATTTGATAAAACTTTAAAAGAAGCTTTAAAAAAATATCAAAAAAGAATGGGATTATGGGTTAGTGGTAAACTAACTGCTGAAACTAGACGAAGTTTAAATATTTCTGCTGAAGCTAAACTAAAACTTATAAAGTTAAATATAGAAAAATCAAGATGGGAAACATCTTCTATGGATGGAAAATTTATATTTGTAAATATTCCTGATTTTATGCTTAGAGTTTTTAATAATGATAGAGTGGTATTAGCAAGTAGAGTAGTTACTGGAAAAAGAGATAAGCCAACACCTATATTTAGTTCTGTTATGAGTTATTTAGTTTTAAATCCAACTTGGACAGTACCAAATTCGATAGTTGTAAATGAAATGTTACCAAAGCTAAAAGAAAATCCAAATTATTTAGATCCAGAAAAATTTGTTTTATATGATGGATGGGGAAAAAATAGAAAACAAATAGATCCTGCTAGTGTGGATTGGAGCAAATATACTAAAGATAGCAAAATACCTTATGCATTTGTAAGAAAACCTGGTATAAAAAATCCTTTGGGTATCATGAAGTTTATGTTTCCAAATCAAAATGCGGTTTATATTCATGATACTCCATCAAAGTACTTTTTCAAAAAAAGAGTGAGAGCTTTCTCTCATGGCTGTATAAGATTACATAATCCTGATAATTTACTAAAACTTGTGGCAAATGAACAAATGAGTCTTGGATATGATAAAATAAAGAAACTGTTGAAGAAAGGTGATTTGAAAGCAGTAGGATTTAATAAAAAGTTACCAGTATATATCAGATATTATACTGTATTTGTTACTGATGATGGAACTGTGAAATTTTTATATGATATATATGGATATGATAAAATTCTTTTAAAGTTTATTTTATAAAGAGTTTTTTGTTTACTTTTTTTAGATAAAATTTCAATGATTTTATATTTTTGTTGCTTTAGGAGGCAAAAGAGTGAAGAGGATTATTATTGATTCAAAAGAAGCAAGTTTAGAAGAAATGAGTGCTTCAAGAAGAGATTTCTTAAAAAAGAGTGTTTTAGCTACTGCTGGTTTATCATTGGCTTCAACAGATGTATTTGCAAGTAACCAAGGAAGTGGAAAGAAAAAAACATTAATACTTCATAGTACACATTTCAATAAAACATTTAGAGCTGATTATTTTGATGGCCATAGATATAATATAACTGGACTTTTTCAAATAGATAAAGCTTTGATGGATTATAGAGCATGGCAGATTGCTAGGATTGATTTAAAGCTTGTAGAGCTTTTGCATGAGATCAATCATTATGTAAGAAGAAGACATGGTATAGATAAAATAGATGTACTATCAGGGTATAGATCTCCTGCTACAAATGCATATTTAAGAAGACATAGTTATGGTGTTGCAAAGCATAGTTATCATATAAAAGCACAAGCTGTGGATATTCATATACCAGGTATTAGACTTAATACTTTAAGACATATAGCTAGAGGCATTGGTATGGGAGGAGTTGGTTACTATCCAAGCAGTAATTTTGTTCATGTAGATGTTGGACCAGTTAGGCATTGGAGAAGAGGATAAAATTTCCTCTTTCCCATTTATTGTTTTATAATATCATATCCTGCAGGAATTTCGTAAATAAATCTGTTATCTTTTATTTCTTTATTTATCTTAACTTTATTTAGATTAATCGTTACATTATTTTGCATTTGATCTTTATAACTTATACTTTTTATTTTATCTTTGTCTAACAATATGGTATATTTTGTTTTATTAAAATTTGCTATCAATTTGTTTTGACTTACCTTTTTTGCAGTTTTTAATATGGTTATAATATTTGGGATTTTATTTAGTTTCGCAAATGTAGCTTGTTCTAAATCAGGTTCTAATATAACTATATTACCATTTCTATAATAGATTTCTTTTTCTATGGGGATTGTATAAATCCAAAGGGCAAGGTTGTTTTTCTTTTTAGCAAACATAGTACCTTGATATTTTATAGTATTGTGAGTACTATTTGTAATAATTTGGGTAAAATCACTACTTATAGTTTTAAGATTTGTGAGATTAGCCGATAATAAAGATGAAGTAATTAGCAAAGTTGCTAAAATTGTTCTTTTCATAAAAGTCCTTTTTTATTTTATCCTATAAAAAAAAAGTGATAAAATGGTGAATGGTATTTCGTTGAACTAGGTCAACAGTTGACTTTAGCAAACTGGTAGTTAATTTTAGTTAAAATGAGGCAATTTTTTTTAAAGGTAGTATAAATGGTAACATCTATGTTTTCAAAAGTATTTGGAACAAAAAATGATAGAGTGGTAAAACAATATAGAAAAAGAGTTCAAAATATAAATGCACTTGAAAGTAAATATGAATCTATGAGTGATGATGAACTTAAAGATTCTTTTTTGAAGTTAAAAGAAGAAGTTAATAAAAATAATAAAACTCTTGATGATGTTTTATATGATTCGTTTGCAATAACAAGAGAAGTTAGTAAAAGAGTTTTAGGTATGAGGCATTTTGATGTGCAAATGATAGGTGGTTTAGTTTTACATGATGGTAAGATAGCTGAGATGAAAACAGGTGAAGGTAAAACTCTTGTTGCAACTTTGCCAATAGTATTAAATGCTATGACAGGAAAAGGTGTACATCTTGTAACAGTAAATGATTATTTAGCAAAAAGAGATGCTGATGAAATGGGTAAAATATATGAGTTTTTGGGATATACTGTTGGTTGTATAGTAAATGATATCGAAGATGATGCACAGAGAAAAGCTCAATATGATGCTGATATAACTTATGGAACAAATAATGAGTTTGGATTTGATTATCTAAGAGATAATATGAAGTATTCAGCTAGTGAAAAAGTACAAAGAGAGCATAATTTTGTAATAGTGGATGAAGTTGATAGTATTTTGATAGATGAAGCTAGAACTCCACTTATAATCTCAGGTCCAACTTCAAAATCTCTTGATAATTATCATAAAGCAAATCAAGTTGCTTTAAAGTTAGAAAAGGGAGAAGAACTTCCAATTCCTGGAAGTAAAGATAAAAAAGTTACTGGTGATTTTGTTATAGATGAAAAAAATAAAACAGTTTTTGTAACTGAAGAAGGAATAAGAAAAGCAGAAGAATATTTTGGAGTAGATAATCTTTATAGTCTTGATAATGCAATTTTGGCTCATCATTTGGATCAAGCTTTAAAAGCAAATCATCTTTTTGAAAAAGATGTTGACTATGTTCTAAAAGATGGGGAGATAGTTATAGTTGATGAGTTTACTGGAAGACTTAGTGAAGGTAGAAGATTTAGTGAAGGACTTCATCAGGCATTGGAGGCAAAAGAGGGAGTTGTAGTTCAGGAAGAGAGTCAAACTTTAGCTGATATTACATTTCAAAACTATTTTAGAATGTACAATAAATTAGCTGGTATGACTGGAACTGCACAAACTGAGGCAACAGAATTTTCACAAATATATAATCTTGATGTTATATCTATACCTACAAATGTACCAGTTGTTAGAAAAGATTTAAATGATTTGATATATAAAAGTGAAAGAGAGAAATTTGAAGCAGTTACAAAAAAAATAAAAGAGTTGCACAAAAGTGGTCAGCCAGTATTGATAGGTACTGCATCGATAGAAAAAAGTGAACTTTTGCATGAACATTTGAAAAATGCAAAGATTCCTCACAATGTACTAAATGCTAAAAATCATGAGAGTGAAGCACTAATAATAGCCGATGCAGGTAAAAAAAGTGCTATAACTGTTGCTACAAATATGGCAGGACGAGGTGTTGATATAAAGGTAAGTGATGAGATAAAAGAACTTGGAGGTCTTTATATAATAGGTACCGAAAGACACGAGAGTAGAAGGATAGATAATCAACTTCGTGGTAGAAGTGGAAGGCAGGGTGATGCTGGTGTTAGTCAATTTTATTTATCATTAGAAGATAATCTTTTGAGGATATTTGGAAGTGATAAAATAAAATCTATCATGGAAAGACTTGGTATTGAAGAGGGTGAACATATAGAGTCAAGAATGGTTACAAGAGCAGTTGAAAATGCTCAGAAAAAAGTAGAATCTCTTCACTATGAATCAAGAAAGCATATTTTAGAGTATGATGATGTAGCAAATGAACAAAGAAAAGTTGTTTATGCTTTTAGAAATAATCTCTTAGATCCTGAGTTTAGTTTAAAAGATAAGATAGATGAAAATAGACTTGAATATATAAAAATTGTGTTATCAAATGCTGGTATTTATGAGGGATTACCAAAAGAAGAGTATGATTTGGATAAGGTTATTAGTACTTTAAAAGAAGAAGTTTTTGTTGAGTTTTTAAAAAATGACTTGAAAGATTTAGAGTATGAAGAGTTAGCCCAAAAGATAGAAACAGGATTGAAAGGTTTATATGAACAAAAAATGGCAGAAGTTAGTTTAGAACAAAGAGATGAAATAGAAAAGATGGTATATTTGCAAATTCTTGATAATGGTTGGAGAGATCATTTGTATCAAATGGATATACTCAAAACTGGTATAGGATTGAGAGGATATAATCAAAAAGATCCTTTAACAGAGTATAAAAAAGAGAGTTATGAAATGTTTGTAGCTTTTATTGAGTCTATTAAAAGTGAAACTACTAAAATGTTACAAATGATAGAGTTAAAAAGTGAAGAAGAAAATCAAAGAGCATTGGAAGAGATAGAAGAGTCTTTGGAAATAGATGAAAATAGATTGAAACTAAATCTAGAAGACGATGCATCTAAAAATAATAAGCCAATTAAAAAGGAAAAGAAAATTCCTAGAAATGATCCTTGTCCTTGTGGAAGTGGTGAAAAGTACAAAAACTGTTGTGGAAAAAGTGGACCTAAAAAAGGGCTTTTAGCAAAAGGAAAATAAGTAGTGATAAAATCTTTAGTTCCTTATTTGGTTAGAAAATATATAAGATTTGATAAATCCCAGCCGTTTATATCTATTAGTGCTATTTTGGCATATTTAGGGGTTAGTATAGGATTAATGGTTTTGATAATAGCTATGGCTATAATGAATGGTACAAGTAAAGAGTTTGAAGAAAAAATCTCAACTATGAGTTATCCTATAACTATTCTTCCCTCTGCAACAGGAGTTTTGGATGATAGGATGCTAAATGCACTGAAGAAAAGATTTCCTAATTTTGTTTATAGTCCATATTTAAATACTCAAGCTATTACTAAAAAAAATGGTAAGATGAGTGGAGTTGTTGTTTTTGGAGTTGATTTTAAAAGTGAAGCTCAAATAAATCCAATAGTAGGTAAAGCATATAAAAACTTAAAACTTAAAAAGTTCGATGCAATAATAGGAGCAAATATAGCATCTAATTTTGATATAAATAAAAATGATAAAATCACTTTGATTTTTACAGAAGCAACACCTGGGGGCTTTTCTATGATGCCCACTATGAAAAGGTTTAAAGTTGTTAATAGCTTTAAATCAGGTATGCAAGCATATGATAGTGCTTATGTATATACTACTTTATATGCACTTTCAAAAATAGTTAAAGTTCCATATCATACTTATCATGGAATACACATAAGTACACCTAACCCTTTAGAAGATATTAAAAAAATAAGACGGATTTTACCAATAGGATTCAGTGCTATTGGTTGGTGGCAACAAAATGGAAATCTTTTTTCTGCAATGGCAGTTGAAAAAAAAGCACTTTTTTTGGTTTTGATGCTTATCATTTTGGTAGCATCACTAAATATTATAAGTTCACTTTTGATGACAGTTATGAATAGAAGAAAAGAGATAGCACTTTTACTTTCTTTGGGAGCAACAAGATCACAGATAAAAAAAGCATTTTTTTATTTAGGAAGTCTGATAGGTGGTGCAGGTGTTATAACTGGTTCATTTTTAGGGCTTTTAGGTATTTACATACTTAGGCATTTTGATATTATCACACTCCCAGCAGATGTTTATGGAACCAGTAAGTTACCACTTGATTTGTCAACTACTGATTTTATATCTACTATTGTAGGAGCAGTTTTGATAGTATTGGCTTCATCGTATTATCCAGCTAAAAAAGCAACAGAGGTTGATATACTTACAACTTTGAGAAATGAGTAAACTTTTTTAAAATTTTGCCGATTTAGAGATATTAAGTTCTCAAAGGCTGTATTTTGAAAAGAGGTTTTTCTTTAATAGAAGTTGTTTTTGCTATTGTTATTATAGCTATATCTTTGATGAGTGTACCTATGATGTTAAAACAGTCAGCAAAATCTGAAGAATTTTCCATTATACAAGAAGTTATATTAGCTACTGCAACCAAAATGGATAATATTCTCTCTTATCCTTGGGATAAAAATTCATATGATACTACAAATAAAATTTTGAGAACTTTAGATGTATCAAGTGGTGATAGTGAATTAGCTAGAGTAGTCACAGCACCACTTTCTACTAGGGATAATAATTTAAGAGTGGGGCAAATATATAAAAGTAAAAGAAGAAGATTTTTTGATTATAGTACTTATACAAGTAAAGTTCCTGATACATCTATAAATAATTCACCAAAGGAAAGTATAAATGATTTTTATAATAAAACTTTTACTATAAGTGGGAGTGGAGCATATGATTATAAAGATTCTGGTATGAGTATGGTTTCAAAAATTTATTATGTAGGTGATAGTGCTACATATTCTCAAGCACCAGTACTAAGTGCAAGTATAGGTATATCTTCAACTACTCCTATTACAAATATAAATAGTACAAATATAAAAATGATAGAGATAAATGCTACTTCACCTATGCTAAATAAATCACTTATTTTAAGAAGCTATATGTTTAATATTGGTCAATCAAAACTTTTAACAAGGACAAAATAGTGAAAAAAAAGGCTTTTACACTTATAGAAATAGTGATGGTTATAGTTGTTCTTGGTATTGTTTCTGTGATAGGAACAAATATTATCACTCATATGTATGATGGATATATAAAAAGTAAAATAGTAAATAAACTTCAAAGTAAAAGTGAACAAGTATTGGATATCATAGCAAAAAGGCTGTCATATAGAATAAAAGATAGTGTTGTTGCTAGTAAAAGTGGTGTTTTTTCTACATATCTTAAACTTTCAAATCCTTCCCTAACTAATACCCATAATGTTTTAGAATGGATAGGATATGACAATGAGGGGATGATTGGAGAGTGGGATGGTAGTAAGTTTATAGGATGGAGTGGTTTTATAGATTTGGATAATCCAAATACAACTAATACTTCTTTTGTAACAAGTGGTTCAAGACTTGATAAGGTAAAAACAATTATAGATAATTTATCATATAATAGTGTTAACTTAAATAGTACAAATGGTGGAGTTGCAATAGTTTTTAAATGTGCACATAATCCTTCAACATCAAGTTTTTTTGGTTTTTTAGGGGGTGGAGGTAGTTCTAATATCTATGAAGTTGGTAAAAAAAGCAATACAGAGTTGCAGTTTAAAAATCCACCAACTATTGGAAATGCTAATTATTGTGAACATTATTATCTTGCTTGGACTGCTTATGCTCTAGTTCCAGAAGGAACAAATACAAATGATTTTAATCTAACACTAAAATATAATTATAGACCTTGGAAAGGTGAAAAATATAGTAGTGCAAGTACAAAAAGTGCAGTTTTAACAGATCATGTAAGTACTTTTAGATTTATTCAAGTCGGTGATACTATAAGAGTAAAACTTTGTCTTAGAGATCCTCAGAGTAGTTATGGATTTTGTAAAGAGAGGGCTGTATTTTGAGAAGAGGTTTTGGTTTAATTACTGCTATTATTATTATGATAACGGTTGCTGTATTAATGTCCTTAATGATAGGACTTTCTAGTTCTAATGTTAAACAAACAAGTAATCTTTATATAAAAGAACAAGCAAGATTATATCTTAGAAGTGCAACAGGATTTGCTTTGATGGCTATTTCTGGACATCCTAATAACACTAATTGTATAGAAGATATAAAATTGAACTTTAATAACTCCTCTGGAAAGCCTGCTTATCATGCAAAAATAGATATGTGGTATTTGGGTAATGGTATTCCTACTACTTGCGGACATATTTTGAATAACTCTATTGTGACTGATGATTCTAATTATACTGTTGTTATGGATATAACAGTAGAAGCGGATCAAACCATTTTAGGTTTAGATGAACCTATAAAACTTCATCGTAGAACACTTCAAAAACCATAAAGATATTATACAGTGATATCTTATATATTTTTTAAGTAATTAACTTAATATTTACAGAATTTAGGTATAATAAGGGTATGAGAAGTTTGTTTCTCAAATAAATATTTTAAGGAGATCGTCATGAATACTAGTTTAGTAGGAAGACAATTAGAGTTAACAGATGCGATGAAAGTACATATTGAAAATGCTATTGAAACACTTAGAAAATATAATTTAGATATTATTTCAACAAGAGTCGTTGTATCTCCAGATGAAAAAAAAGGTTTTGTTGTAGAATTTTCTATAAATATTGCTCATAAAAACACAATAGTTATTAAACAGGATGATAAAGATATGTATGCAGCAGTTGATTTAGCAGTAGAGAGAGCAAAAAAAGTTTTAAGAAGATATCACGATAAAATTACAGATTATCAAAATGACTCAAATGAACAAGAAACAATGGTAGAGCAAGAAGTAGATGAGATTATTCCAATGGAACTTGAACTTTATAAACCATTAGCACATGAAGATGCAGTAGAGGTTTTGAAAGAGAGTAAAAGAGATTTTTTAGTTTATAATGATTATGAAGACAGTGTGAAAGTTTTGATTAAAAATAAAGATGATATTGTAAAAGTTGATATCGAGGATAAAAAACCTTTAAGCATAGAAGAAGCTTTAGAAAAAATAAAATCAGAAGATAAAACATTGATGGTATTTATAGATGAGGATGGAAAAACTAGAGTCTTACATAAGATAAGAAACAGTCTTTTTGGACTTTACTAATTACTAAAGTAGGAGGTTTTTCCTCCTACTCTTCTCTTATTATTCCCATAGTGCACTACAAGTTCTCATAATTTATTTTTATTTATATTTTTTATGGTATTATTTTATAAAAAATATTTCAATATGATGTATTTTATAAAAGAAGTAGGAAAAAATGTTAAGACTTGAAGATGTATTACCTAAGATGAAAGAAATTATAGCTGAAGAGCTAGGAAAAAGTAGAATTTTTGATAAAGATGTTGCAGAAGTATTAGGTATAAAACAATTATCTTTTGCCACGATGAAAAGAAGAGGAAGGCTTCCACTAGAGGAAGTACTAGAATTTTGTGCACAGAGAAAAATCTCAATAAATTGGCTTTTATATAACCAATCAACTAAGAGTTTAGAAGCCCAAACTGACAAATATATATATGTAAAATATTTTGGAGATATATTTGCTAGTGCAGGGGGAGGAGCATTTAATTATGATGATAATACTGAAGAGATAGCGATAGATGAACATATGGCTACTTTGATTGGTGGAAAAAATGAGATGAAGAACATAGATGCTATAAATGTTTTAGGTGATTCTATGGAGCCTACACTGTATAATGGTGATATTATTTTTATTAATAGAACTTTAAAAGATGTGAATAAAAATGGCATCTTTGCAATTTCAACTGAGATAGGACTTTTTGTAAAAAGAGTGATGATTAGAAGTGATGGAAGTTTGGATCTTATATCCGATAATTCTATGTATAGTGTTGAAAATGTTAAAAGTGAAAATGTAGAAGTTATTGGAAAAGTTGTAGGCTCTGTAAGAGGAATGTAGCTAAAATAAAAGTTACCTTAGAATTTAAAGGAGAGTTATGAGCGGAATTTTAGAGGCAAAGATTATGTCAAATCCTATGGGAAGATGGTATATAGAGATAAGTGATGAAGCCGAGGATATAAAAGAGTATTGTTTAGACTTTAGTGAATTTGAAAGTAAAATTGCTATGATGGGTGATAGGTATGGTGGAGATATAGAAGTTGTTTGGAGTAGTGATGAAAATGTAACCAAAGAGCAGATAAATGAAGTAAGAATGAGTATGCTGGAGTATGAATCAAGGATAGCTGAAGAGGATAAGTTAAGTGCAAATCCATTTGGTACAGAGGAGAGTGGTTTTAACCCTAATGGGTAACCTTTTCCTCTTTTTTCATAAAAAACTCATGAGCGATAACTATTACATAAAATACTTGTAACAAAATACCTGAAAATGGTATCAAAGATATAAGATACAAAGTTAGAGTAGTTGATCTAAAAAGGGTTTTATTTGACTTTACTATTTTTAAAAATTCATCTTTTGAAACTATTGATGAACCTACATCCAAGACTAAAAAGTTATGAAAAAGATAGTAAAAAGGTATATATAATACTACTAAGTTAATACCTGGAATAAATGATAAGGGTAAAGTTATCAAAAGAAGTGTAAAAAATATAAAAAAGACCTTTGCATACATAAAAACTGAATTTGCAAGTGTAAAGTTTTGATTTGTTAGTTTTATATGTGGATAGTGTCTTTTTTGAACTTCTTTTACAATCTTTGGAGTAAAAAAGCCAACTACTATTATAGATAGTATCACACTTATTACTATCAGAAGACCCCAAATAAATAGATATAAAAATAAATTTATAAGAGATTGCATAAAACCAAATGAAAGTATCCAATTAAGCCAAGGATGGGTGGTTGAATCAACTGCTAAAAGAGTAGCAAAGTCAATATTTGTTAAAAAATAAACTCCAAAAACGATAGAAAAAACTATAATAATAGGTGCTAGTGAAAGAGTTAAAAACTTAGCACTTAGAAAATCTTTAAGACTTAACTGGATAATTTTTTTCAAGTTCATTGTATAATTCTTTTGCATTTAGTAGTTTGTTTTCAAGGATTTCTAGCATTACCATATTGTCTTCTTTGTTATTCCAATTTTTTATATAGCTTCCATCTTTATATCCATTATCTTGACGAAATTGGTTAAGAACATTTTTTGCGATATAAAACTTATAGAGTATATCTATGTTTAATCCACACTGAATAGCTACTTCTAAAAAATCATCAATAAGTTTGTTAAATTTTTTTCCATCTATTGTATCTTTGATAAAGTGTTCAATGGTATTTATAATCATATATATATCTTCATCATGAACGGGAGTTGGTTCATTTTTAAAGTTTACAAAGTTTTGAGTATCTAAGATATAATTTGCTATATCTTCTATATCACCTTTGTTTGCTAATTTATACTCTTCAAGAGCTAAACTCAAAACAAAGTGCCAAATATCAACTAATTCTATTTTGACATTTTCCCAGTCAGGGGCTATATTTATATCTTTCCAATGTTTCCAGTTAAAACTATCTACTAATTCTGCTAACTCCATATATATACATCTTCTCCAGTTTATAAGGCGGTTTTGTTTGGTATATCCATTTTCCCAATCTTTACCATTTGTTTCATCATTTAGTTTTTGTTGTAAATTTAGCATTTCTATTAGTTTTTCTTTACTTGTCATTTGTATTTCCTTTTGTGTACATTTTACATTCTGCTACAAAGTTTGTTTCTTCTATCTTTATAAGGTCTTCTTTTGTTTTTAGTAACACTTTTTTCTGTAAAGCTAAAGGTTCCATTTTTTGATTTTTTATAGTAAGTGGCATTGAAGTATCATCAAGCAACTTCATAACTTCATTTTCTAATTTTTTAAGATAATCATCTATGCAATTATATATTTTTATCACAAAATCCCTTTACAATTTTATGCTTGATTATACTCTATTTCATCTTTTAAATTAGCTAGTTTAAAACCTTTTAGTCTAAGTCTGCAACTATCACAAACTCCACAAGCTTTATCTCCTCTTTCATAGCAACTCCAAGTATTTTTTAGTGGAACTTTCATTTGTTTAGCTTCTTTTACTATTTCTTCTTTTTTTAGATGAACTAGAGGGGTTTTTAACTTGATTTTAGTTTCAGGTTTTGTTCCATCATCAATAGCTTTTTGCAAAGAAGTTATAAAGTTTTCACTACAATCGGGATATCCACTACTATCTTCTTGTACAACTCCTATGTATATTGCATCGGCTTGTTCTTTTTCTGCTATTGCTGCTGCTATTGATAAAAATATACCATTTCTAAATGGTACATAAGTTATAGGAATCCCTGGTTTTAATCCATCTTTGGGGATTTCTATATCTTTATCAGTTAGAGCTGAACCACCAATATCACTTATAAAGTGAAGATTTAAATCTATCATTTTAATAGCATTTAAACTTTTAGATATATATTTGTAACATTCTAGTTCTTTATCTTCAGTTTTTTGTCCATAGTTAAAATGAACAGCTATGATTTCATAGCCATCTTTATACTTTGCTATATAGCTACTTAAGGCACTATCCATACCTCCACTTATAATACAAACAGCTTTTTTCATTAGTTTTTCCTTATATAATAAAATTAAATAAAAATAAAAAGGATAATTTTAGTCTTATTATGTATAATGGTATTGTCATTATGACATAAGTAATTGAGAACTAACTCAAAAATATTTATATATGAACAAGATGCTCTTTTTGCCTCCTTTATAGCATCTTGTTTGTTGCTGATGTGAATTCACAAATTTTTTACTTATTTTAGCTACTATTATCCTTATGAAAGCAATATTTATTTTTTTACTAATCATATCATCTTTATTCTCGTATGAAGAAGAGTTAAAAAGTTATCTTCATAGAAAGTTTATTGCATATTATCCAACTATGACTATAACAAATATTACTATTAATGCAAATAATAATATACCAAAAAATTATAAGTTAAAAAGAGTATTTTTTCAAAAAAATTCTATAAAAAGAGAAAGAGGAAATTTTTCAGCTATATTTGGTGATAAAAAAAATGAAAAAAGGATTTATTTTAAGTATTTTATTGATGCATCAGTAAATGTGTTAATGGCTAATTTTGATATAAGAAATAAAACACCTTTGGAGAGGAATTTTTTTACTAAGATTTCTATAAAATTTAATAATTTTTATGATAAACCAGTTATAAAGTTGGATAATATAGAAACAAAAACTTTTATACAAAAAGGAAAAATACTAACTTCAAGAATGGTAAGAAAGATTCCAGATATTCATAGAAATGACACTATTACAGCAGAAGCTAGAGATGGGAGGATTATTCTTGATTTTACAGTTAGAGCTTTGGAAGATGGAAGAGTAGGTGAGTATATAAGGGTAAAAAGAGGAAGTAAAAAGATACTAAAAGCAAAAGTATTATCTTCTAACAAGGTTTTGATAAAGTGAAGCTTGTTTTAGGAATAAGTGGTGCTAGTGGAGTAAGATTAGCAAAAAAGTTTGTTGAAGCACTACCTAAGAGTGTAGAAGTTTTTGTGGTGCAAAGTGAAAGTGCAAAAGTTGTTTTTGAAAAAGAAGAAAAAATAAAAGAGTTTAAAAATTCAAATATTTCTGCATCGATCTCTAGTGGAAGTTTTAGAGTTGATGCTATGATAATCCTTCCAACTAGTATGAATACTTTAGCAAAAATATCTTGTGGGATAGCAGATAATCTTATTACAAGATGTGCATCGGTTATGATAAAAGAGAAAAAAAAGTTGATTTTAGCTCCACGAGAGATGCCATATTCTTCTATTGCTTTAGAAAATATGTTAAAATTATCAAATCTTGGAGTTGTTATAGCTCCACCTATTTTAGGATATTATTCAAATCAACAAAATTTAAATATGATGGAAGATTTTTTGATAGGAAAGTGGTTTGATATGCTGGGAATTGAACATAATTTATTTGATAGATGGGGAGATGAGAGATGAAAAAAGCATTATATCCTGGGACTTTTGATCCTATAACAAATGGGCATTTAGACATCATAAAAAGAGCTAGTCATATTTTTGATGAAGTAGTAGTTGCAGTTGCCGACTCAAAGGCAAAAAGACCTATGTTTGATTTAGTAAAAAGAGTTGAAATGGCAAAACTTGCTACTAAAGAGTTAAAAAGTGTGAAAGTTGTTTCTTTTGATAATTTACTAGTTGATTTTGCCAAAAGTTTGAATATAAAGTTTATAGTTAGAGGACTTAGGGCAGTTAGTGACTTTGAATATGAACTTCAAATGGGATATGCTAACTCTTCACTTGATTCAAATATTGAAACAATATATCTTATGCCAACTTTAGAAAATGCTTTTATAAGTTCATCGGTTGTAAGAACTATATTGTCTCATAGAGGTGATATTTCTCACTTGGTTTCAAAAGTAATTTTTAAGAAAATACATTCATATCTGACATAACTTGATTTTTACCATTTTCCTTTGCCTTGTATAAAAATTTGTCAGCTTCATTAATCATTGCATCAAGAGAGTTTGATTTTTTTGTGGTAAGGCCTATTGATATAGTAAAATTAATACCATCAATATTTATTTTGGATGTATCTTTGCAAAGTTTATTTAGAAAATTTATAGCATTTAATGTTTTTATATCTTGCAATAAAATTATAAATTCTTCACCACCCATTCTTGCTACTATATCTTTACCTTTTATGCTATTTTTCATAAGATTTGATAATGCTTTTATAACTTTATCTCCAGTTTTATGACCATAAGTGTCATTTATATTTTTAAAATTATCTATATCTATCATAGCTAAAGCAAAATTTGATTTTTTATCATATATTTTGGAAGCCAAAGTAAAAAAGTATTTTCTGTTAGAAAGTCCAGTTAAAAAGTCTTTGTTGGAACTATCTTCAAGTTTTGCTATGTGATTTAACATATTTGTTAAGTTATTTACTCTATATAAAAATTCATCTTTTGATAAATCTTCTACTATAAAATCATTTGCACCATAATCAAAAAAATCTGACATTTTAGAACTATCAGATATGGCAATAAAACCTAGCCTATTTTTTGAGATACTTCTTCTTATTATTTTTAAAAGTTCCATCCCCCTTAGTAAAGGTAATTTATCTTTGGAAATTAAAATATTTATATCTTTATTTTGTTCATATATTTCTAGTGCTGATATTGGATTTTCTACCGATAGTATTTGATAAAATTGAGAATTAAGATACTTTTCTTTTTTTTGAATTGATTGTTTATTATCATCTATTAATAAAATTTTTGTTTTTTTATTTAATCTCAACTGATATAAGTAATTTATGATGTGATTGATTGTTTCTGGTGTTTTATATATAAAAGATTTGTTTATTTGATTGTGTTGTAAGGTATTTTTTTCACTTATTAACAGAGTTGGTATTGATTTTTTTTCTATAATATAGGAATAGATATCAAAATCAGAATAATCTATTATCAAAAATGTAGAATCTTGTAAATTATTAGGAGATGTGATTTCTGTAATATTAAAATCTTTATTTTTTTTTAATTGATTATATATAATATTTATGTAAAGTTTATTACTCTTAACGATATTAAGTTGCATTTAGTTTCCTTTTCCCTTTGCTTGTAAAATAATATCGGCAAAAGTAAATAAAACTTTAATTATTTTTTTTATGATACAATAGATTTATTGTGATAAAAGGATTTATATGAAATTAAAAATATTTGTATTTAGTTTATTGATAGGATTTATTTTAAGTGGTTGTGGAGTTGGTTCACTTGTTGCAGCTCCATTTAGGGTAACAGGAGCAGTTGTAAATATTGTAACTCCAGATGTAGTGGGTGATAGCATAAGTAAAGTTGGTGATGCAGCTGATGCAGCTATACCTTTTTAGGGAGAGTAGTTGAAAGAGTTTTTACTAAAATTATCTACTGGTATAAAGCAAAAAGATGTTTTAAAAAAGGATGAAGAGCTTTTCAACTCACTTGTTAGAGGAAAGTTTGTTAAACAAAAGGGTGGAATTTATAAACTAGATAGTAAGTATCGTTTTGGAGTTATAGACCTTTCTCGAAGTGGACTTGGTTTTTTGGAGAGTTTTTCTATTAAAAAGCATAAAGATTTAGTCATAGAAGGATATGACTTAAATGGTGCTACTAAAGGTGATATAGTTTTAGCAAAAAGGATTTTTAGTAAAGGTGGAAGACCCAAAGCTAAAGTTTTAGAAGTACTTCATAAAGAGTTTGCTGTAAGTGTTGCCTATACAAAAGAAGTTGAGGGAAGAGTTATTGGTGTAAATATCAAAACTGATATGGCGATGAGTATAGCTTCAAGCCAGAAAGCTTTAAAACAACTTCCTCTTGGAACTGTATTAAAGATAGATAATTATACAAATGCTATTGTAGAGGTCTTAGGAGTTTTAGATGATCCCAAAGTGGATGAGAAAATCTCACTTGCACTCTACAACAAAAAAGAGGAGTTTCCTAAAAAGGCTATTTTAGAAGCAAAAAGTTATGGTGATGAAGTAGATAAAAGTATGTATCCGGATAGATTGGATTTGACTGGATTTGATTTTTGTACTATTGATCCACCTGATGCAAAGGATTTTGATGATGCTATATATTTTGATAAAGAAAACTCTATACTTTATGTAGCTATTGCAGATGTTAGCCACTATGTTTCACATCTTTCAAATATAGATAAAGAGGCAAAAAATCGTGGATTTACTATTTATTTTCCACATAAGGCTATCCCTATGCTACCTCGTGAGCTTAGTGAAAATATCTGTTCACTAAAACCTGAAGTTGATAGGTTAGCTCATATTTATAAGATATTTTTGGATGAAAGCAGTTTAGAGGTTAAAAAAAGTGAAAGATTTGAAGCTGTTATAAACTCTAAACGAAGATATACATATGATAGAATAGATGAGTTTTTGACTGGAAAGTTTGAAGGAATTGATGAGATAGATGATAGGATTTTAGACTTTTTACTACCTTTAAAAAAACTGCTATTTAAGATAAGAGATAAAAGACTTCAAAATGGATGTGAGTTTAGAAGTGAAGAAATAAGAATGAGTTTAGATGAAAATCAAAATCTTGTCAAAACTAAAATAGAGGTTGAAACTCCTTCTCATGCTTTGATAGAAGATGCAATGCTTTTGGCAAATAAAGAGGCTAGTAAAGATTTGTCTCAAGGTATTTTTAGAGTTCATGAAGCTCCGAGTTTTGCAAAGATAGATGATATGTTAGATACTTTGGCGACTATCGGTATATATAGTGAAGTTGATAATGAAAATTTATATGTAAAGATTAGAGATTTGCAAAAAAAAGCTGATGAAAAAGATGTTCGAGCTGAAGTTGATAGACTTATCATACGAGCCCAGCAACAAGCAAGATATGATAAAGATAATAAAGGGCATTTTGGCTTAGGATTTGATAGTTATACTCACTTCACTTCTCCTATACGAAGATATAGTGATTTGGTTGTACATAGACTTTTAAAGGCTTATCAAAGTGGTGAAGATGAGAGAGCTTTAAAATTTATGATAAGTGAGCTTGAAATAGTAGCTTTAAGAGTTAGTGAACTAGAAAGAGAGGCTTCTAAAGTAGCTTGGGATTTTATGGATAGGAAGTATGCAAGATGGGCTTTAAAACATAAAGGAGCAGTATTAAAAGCTGTTATAACTGATACAGATAGATCTCCTATTTGTCATAGTATAGATGAAAAGATTAGTGGGATGAGGATATTTTTACTTGATAGTGATGTTGATCTTTTTGAAAAAGTAAATGTTGAGATAATTGAGGGACATATAACTAATGGAAAAGTTATTGGTAAAATAATCTGGCGGACAGAGAGAGATTCGAACTCTCGGTAGGATCACTCCTACGCATCCTTAGCAGGGATGTGGTTTAAGCCAGCTCACCCATCTGTCCTTTTTAAGAGTGGAGATTATACACTTACAAACTTAAAATTTAGCTTAAAAATCACTCTTTTTTTACAAGTTTTTTAAAATTTTTTCTACTACTTCTTTTGGGTTAGTTGATTTGTAAATTGGGCGACCTACAACTATAAAGTCAACCATCTCTTTTTTTGCCCTTTTTATATCTGCAACCCTTTTTTGATCACTTGCATCTTCTCCAAAAGGTCTAATTCCTGGAGTTAGAGTTATAAATTCTTTTGAAGTGTTTTCTTTTATGGATTTACTTTCAAATGCACTACAAACAACCCCATCAAGTCCAGCTTCAAAGCTGTTTTTTGCAAACTGGGTTGCTTTTGTATTTATATCTTTTTCATAAACTTCTTTAAAACCATTTTCATCAAAACTTGTTAAGGCGGTTACAGCTAAAACTAAGGGTCTGTTTTCAAAAGTCTCAAGTCTTTTCATAACTTCTCTCATAGCCACTTTTCCACTACTTGCATGGATGTTGAACATTTCAATACCCATCTTTGCTATCTCTTCACTAGCATCAGCCATAGTATTTGGTATGTCATAGAGTTTTAAATCAAGAAAGATTTTAAAGTTTGGATTTATACTTTTTAACTCATCTATGATAAGTTTTCCATCTCTTATATAACTTCTAAAACCAACTTTTAGCCAAATATCAAACTCTTTTATTTTTTTTGCAAGTTCTAAATTTTCTCTTATAGTTGGAAGGTCAAGTGCAACACAAAGTTTCATATTTTATCTCTTTTTATAGCATCAAGTACACCATTTATAAACTTAGGAGCTGTATCAGTAGCCAGTGTTTTAGAAAGCTCTATCGCTTCATTTATCACAACAGCACTATCGAGGTTACCAAATAGTATTTCATAAGTCCCAAGTCTTAAAATCGCTCTTTCTATGTTACCGATGGAGTCTAGTTTCCACTCTTTTAAGTGCTTATTTATCTCTTTATCTATTTTGTCAAGATTTTCTATTACACCATTGTATAAAGATAGTGCAAACTCTTTTTGTTTATTTCTTATCTTTTTATCTTCCAAAATATCATCTAAATATTTTTCTATATCACTGTTACCTATGTCATTTGCATATAAAAGTGTTACAACACTTTCTCTTGCTTGATGTCTAGTTGCCATTACAGATTCTCATAAAGTCTTATTAGTTCAACAAGTCCAGTCATAGACTCAAAACCTTTATTCCCAGCTTTACTACCAGCTCTCTCTATCGCTTGTTCTATATTATCAGTTGTTAATATTCCAAATGTTACAGGTTTCCCATGCTTCATCGTTGCATTTGCTACACCTTTTGTTGCTTCAGCAGATACATAATCAAAGTGAGGAGTACTACCTCTTATCACTGCACCCACACAACAAATTCCATCATATTTTCCACTTTCTAAAAGTTTATTTAAAACAAAAGGTATTTCAAAAGCCCCAGGAACTAAAACTAAATCCAAGTTTTCTTCACTTCCACCATGTCTTAAAAAAGCATCCTTTGCACCCTCTACTAATCTATCTGTTATGATATGGTTAAATCTAGCATTTATGATAGCTACCTTTTCGCTACCATTTAGGGAAAGTTTCCCTTCTATTATGTTCATATTTTTTCCTCTATATTTTTTTATATTTTAGCAAAGTTCGCTTTATTCTCTCATTTGCTTCTACAAGTCTTTGTTTTTTTACCTCACCACTTTTTACAAGCTCTATTATTGTATTAACTATTTTTTTTACTTTCACTGGTTTATCTAAAAAATTTCCAACTAAGATTATATCCACCCCACTATTTATTGCTAATTTTATAGCAGTTTTAAAACCATAGTTTTTACTTATCGCTCCCATTTGCATATCATCACTTATTAAAACTCCTTTGAATCCTAGCTTTTTCCGTAAAAGTATAGTATTTATTTTGTATGAAAGTGTAGCCGGATAGTTTGCATCGAGGTCGGAGTTAAATATATGAGCACTCATAATAAGGGGACTTTTTACTTTTACAAAAGGAAGTAACTCTTTTGTTTGCCAAGTATTACTTACATCGGTAAAACCTTTATGAGAATCACTTTTGCTTGAGCCATGACCTGGAAAATGTTTTAGTGTTGTTAGTATATTATGTTGTTTCATAACTGAGGTAAAAATGTTTGCATATTTTATAACAGTCACTGGAGATTTTCCAAAGCTTCTTTTGTATTTTGCAATTATTGGATTGTTTTTGTATTCTAAATCTACATCTGGAGCTAAGTTTAGATTTATTCCTACTTCATTTAAAAGTTTTGCCATTTTTTGATACTTTTTTCTTGCTAAGTTTTGAGACTCCGATGCAATATCTTTTGCACTCTTAATATAGGCAAACTTTTTGAGTCTTTGAACTTTTCCTCCCTCTTCATCAGTTGCTATTAAAATAGATGGTTGAAGTTTTTTTATACTACTTGTTAGATTTTTTAATTGTTTTTTAGTTTTGATATTTTTAGAAAATAAGATAACACCAGCTACTTTATATCTTTTTAGAAATTGGGGAGCTTTGATGCCATCAAAGCCTACCATCAAAATTCCACTTGCTAACTCTTCTAAGTTTTTAGCATAAGAGTTTATAAAAAGTAAAAAAGATAAAAAAAATATTTTCAAAGTGTTCTTTCATAAGCTTTAGTTATAGCCTTTATGAAACCACTTCTTACATTTGCTTCTTCTAATGCAGAGTATCCAGCAGCCGTAGTTCCACCCGGGCTCATAACACCATCTTTTATAAGTGCAGGATGAGTTGTCTTTAAAAGTGGATAAAATCCTTCAAAAAGTCCTTTTACAAGTAAGTTTGCATCTTCTCTTTTTAATCCTTCTTTGACTGCTCCATCACTAAGTGCTTCTGCTACAAGAGCTAAAAAAGCAGGTCCACTTCCAGCAACAGCAGTTGCTATATCTAACTCTTTTTCACTTCCTACCCAAAGAGTATCACCAAAAGTTTTACAAATATTTATAGCCTCTTCTTTATATGCTTCATCACCTGTAATAGTTGTCATAGATTTTTTAAAAGTGGCAGCTAAATTTGGCATAATTCTTATGTAATGATTTGATTTTATATTTTGTTTTAAAGTAGAAATTTTTGTACCAGCTAATACTGAAAGAACTAGATTTGCCCTTCCCATAAGGTTTAAAGTGGCACTTTTTAGAGCATATGGTTTTATACATAGTATTATATTTTTCCCATGTATGTTAAAACTTTTTAAGTTTACTATATCAACTTTATATTTTTTCTTTATCTCACTAAGAGCTTTTTCATCTCTTGCTACAACAGTTATGGTATGAGATTTTCTTGCACCTTCTATTATAGCTCTTGCCATTTTACCACTACCTAGTATAATAAGTTCCATTATGATATTTCCTTAGATAAAGTTTTTTATAGGTTGTCTTAAACCAAAGTTAGGATATTTTTTTTCATCTAATACAATCTGCAAAAGTTTATTTTCTTTTTTACTTATCAATATAGGAGCTAAAAAGTTTATAGTTGATTCTTCGATAGGATTTAATATAGTAACAATATTGTAAACTTGTATATCATTTTTTGTATCTATGCTGTTTTTATATTTTTTGGGTATGTCAAAGTGATAATTATCTATTATCATAGATGAATCTATGAGAGTAAATGAAATATTGCCACTTTCAATAGTGTAAAAGAAATCATCAATCTTTTTAAATTTGTATTTATAAATATGCTCAAATCCAAATATCGGTTGTACTACCTCTACTATCATACTTATTTCCTATATATTAAATATTACTTAGTATTATATCGGCTATTTATATAAATTTTGTATAATTGATTTGATTTAGTTATGAAATATTAAAAAAGGAGCTTAAAATGTTAAAAGAGATGATTTTTTTATTTGCTATTTTGTTTATTGTAACAGGTTGTTCAAAAGGTGCAAAAAATTCTGATACTGAGTTTAATAAGCCAGATACTTATTGGTATGCAAAGATGATAAAAGAAATAAAAAGAGATGATTTGGATAAAGCTGATGATGCTTATACATCTTTGGAAAGTGAACATATAAATTCACCTTTGGTAAAAGAAGCACTAATGATACTCCAAAAAGCTCATCGTGCAGATAGAGAGTATGTTATGAGTAAGTTTTACATAGATAGATATACAAAAAGATATGCAAATGCAAATAATATAGAATATTTAAGATTTTTGAGAATAAAAACTAACTTTTTAACTTTTACTAGGGCAAATAGAGATCAAAAACTTTTAGAAGATACTATTTCGGATGCAAATACATATAAACAAAGATTTCCAAGATCCCAGTATAATCCATATGTAGATACAATGTTAACTAAACTTTATTTAGCAGAGCTTATGTTAAACAAAGAGATAGCTTCATTATATAGAAGAACAGGAAAGTTAAAAGCTGCAAAAATATATGAAGATAAAGTAAATAAATCATGGCTTAGAAATACAAAAATAAAAGAAGACAGATCAATAATAAAACAAATATTTTAATTTTTTGGAGAGATTTATAAATGCTAGATAATGATAAAAATGAATTTCCACAAATAATGCCAGTTATTGTGGAAAAGGGAACTTTCTTATATCCTTTTATGATTTCCCCTCTATTTTTTAGAAATGGTGATGAAAATATAGAAGCTATTAAAGAAGCGATGGAAAATAATTCCTTAGTATTAGTTGTACCTGCAAGAGATAATTATGATGGAATAAGAAAAGAAGATAACATATACAATTCAGGTGTTATTGGTACGATAATGAGGCAAACAAATCTTCCAGATGGTAGAATAAAAATCCTTTTTCAAGGTATGAGTAAAGGTAGTGTTTTAAGCTTTAGTGATGATCTTTTAGAAGCAGAAGTTGATACGATAGAACTAGAAGAGTATAACAAAATAAAAGTAAATGCGATACTAGAAATACTAAAAGAAAAGATAAGAATTTTATCAAGTACAAGTGATGCTTTTCCCCCTGAGCTTTTAAAAACTATTGAAGATAATTATGATCCCAACAGAATAGTGGATCTTGTAGCAAGTACTATAAAGTTAAAACAAAATGATGCATATAAACTTTTTATTTCAAATTCGTTGGAAGAAAGACTTTTACTTTTAACACAGTTTATAGGTGTAAGTATAGATGAGTCAAAAATAAAAAGAGAGATAAAAACAAAAGTTCACTCTAAAATAGATAAAGTAAATAAAGAATATTTCCTAAAAGAGCAGTTAAAACAAATACAAAATGAGCTTGGAGTTGATAATCAAAGAGATGAAGAGATAGAAGAGTATCGAAAGAAACTAGAATACAAAAAAAAGGCTATGGGAAGAGAAGCTTATAAAGAGGTAAAAAAACAGATAGATAGATTTTCTCGTATGCATCCAGATTCTGGTGATGCTACTATGATACAAGGATATCTTGATTGGGTTTTAGATATACCATATGGCAAAAAATCAAAATATAAATTAGATATACTTGAAGTAAAAAGACACTTAGAAAAAGATCATTACTCATTGGAAAAGCCAAAAAAGAGGATAGAAGAGTATTTTGCAGTAAAAGAGCTAAAAGAAAAAAGAGGTATAACAAATCAAAACGATAAAGGAACGATTATTTGTTTTGCAGGACCTCCAGGGGTTGGTAAAACATCACTTGCTAACTCTATCGCTGATGCACTAAAAAGAAAGTTAGTAAGAATAGCTCTTGGTGGACTTGAAGATGTAAATGAACTAAGAGGACATAGAAGAACTTATATAGGAGCAATGCCAGGAAGGATAGTTCAAGGACTTATAGAAGCAAAGGAGATGGATGCAGTCATAGTTCTTGATGAAATAGATAAAGTTGGTAGAAATTTTAGGGGAGATCCAACAGCTGCACTTTTAGAAATACTTGACCCTGAACAAAATACAGAGTATAGAGACTATTTTTTAAACTTTAGTATAGATCTTTCTCAAGTAGTTTTTATAGCAACAGCAAATGATATAAGTCAGATTCCTGGACCACTTAGAGATAGAATGGAATTTATATTTTTAAGCTCATATACTCCTCAAGAAAAGTTTCAAATAGCCAAAAAATATTTGATTCCACAAGAGATAAAAAAACATGGGTTAAAAGCTTCAGAGTTTAGTATAACTAAAGGGGCATTGGCGCTTATAATATCAAACTATACGAGAGAAGCAGGAGTTAGGGGACTTCGTCGTCAAATAGCTAAGATTCATAGAAAAGTTGCAAAAGAACTTTTAGAAAATAGTGAGCTTACAAAAGTTTCTATAACTATAAAAAATCTTCATAAATATTTGGAAAAAGAAGTTTTTGAAATAGAAGAAGTTGAAGACCAAAACCAAATAGGTGTAGTAAATGGCTTAGCTTGGACTAGTGTTGGTGGAGATGTTTTAAAAATAGAAGCGATAAAAATAAGAGGAAAAGGAACTTTAACACTCACTGGAAAATTAGGTGAAGTTATGAAAGAGTCTGTAAAAATAGCTCAAAGTGTAGTAAAAGTTTTGATTGATAATAAAGAGTTAGAGATTTTACCTACGGCTATACCTAAGACATTAGCTGAGATAGAAGAGGAAAAAGAAGTAAATCCTAGTGAAACATATAAAAGGTATGATTTGCATATACATGTTCCAGAAGGTGCAACTCCAAAAGATGGACCTAGTGCTGGTATAGCTATGGCAACAGCTATAAGTTCAATACTAAGTGATAGAGAGGTTAGAAGTGATGTTGCGATGACAGGAGAACTTACTTTAACAGGGAAAGTACTTCCTATTGGAGGATTAAAAGAAAAGCTAATAGCAGCACATAAAGCAAAAATAAAAACAGCACTAATTCCTCAAAAAAACTTTGAAAGAGATTTAGACGAAATACCTGATGAAGTAAAAAATGATATTGAGATTATACCAGTTCGTACTATTGATGAGGTTTTGAAGGTGGCTTTAGTCTGATTTTAAAATATTTCAAAATGAAATATTTATTGCCATTTTTATTTTTTATGCTATAATACCACATAAAATTTGGAGAATAGACTATGACAGATAAAGAGTTAAAAGATTTGGTAGCAAGTTTAGCCATATCTCAAGCAAAGACCGATGAGAGATTTAAAAAGACTGATGAACAATTAAAAAAGAC
>JALUNR010000162.1 GCA_027055005.1 Campylobacterales bacterium | reverse complement strand
ACACCATTAGTAAAAGTATATAAGTTAAAGAGATAATGATGCAAATACCTTTTCACAAAACACATACTACAAATGAAGAGATAAAAGCAGTAGTAGAAGTTATGAAGTCTGGTTGGCTTACTATGGGTTCAAAAACATTGGAGTTTGAAGAAAAGTTTAAAGAGTATATTAGCTCAAAATATGTAGTTAGTTTAAACTCAGCTACTGCATCTTTACATTTAGCACTTAAAGCTATTGGACTTAGAAATGGTGATGAAGTTATTTTACCAACTAATACTTTTGTTGCTACGGCTGAAGTTGTAACTTATTTTGATGCAAAGCCTATACTTTGTGATATAGAGGAAGATACTCATAATATTGATGTATCAAAAATAGAAGCTTTAATCACAGATAAAACAAAAGCTATTATACCAGTGCATTTTGCAGGACAACCATGTGATATGGATGAAATATATGAAATTGCCGATAAATATAATCTTAAAGTTATAGAAGATGCAGCTCATGCACTTCCTAGTAGATATAAAGGTAAACTGATAGGTAAACTAGAAAAAACTGATATAACTTGTTTTAGTTTTTATGCTACAAAAACTCTCTCAACAGGGGAGGGAGGAATGGCAACTACAAACTCTAAAGAGTATGCAAATATTATGAAAATAAACAGACTTCACGGTATAAGCAAAGATGCTTGGGATAGATATACAGCTAAGGGAAGTTGGTACTATGAAGTTGTTGATAATGGAAACAAATATAATACTACTGATATAAATGCAGCTTTGGGAATCGTACAGCTAAAAAAACAAGAGATATTAAAGCAAAAAAGAGAAGCGATAGCTCAAAAATATATAAATGCTTTTAAGAAAAACAAAAATATTATACTACCAGTTATAAAAAATGATAGAGATACTTCATGGCATATTTTTACGATAAAAGTGGAAAATAGAGATGAAGTGATAGAAGTATTAAAACAAAGAGGTATTGGTTGTAGTGTGCATTTTATACCTATTCACAAGCATCCATACTATAAAGATAGATATAACTATCAAGATGAGGATTATCCAGTATCAAATAAAGTTTTTGAAAAGAGTCTATCTCTTCCTATTTATCCAGATATGAGTGATAAAGAGGTAGAGTATGTGATAAAAAATGTTTTGGATATAGTTGGTTGATATATAAAAAGTATGGCAAGAGGATTTTTGATTTAATCTCTTCTCTGATAGGACTCATTTTATTATCTCCACTATTTTTAATTATAGCGATTTTGGTAAAGCTCACTTCAAAAGGAAATATATTTTATATTCAAAAAAGAGTGGGAAAAGATTTTAAAGAGTTTTATTTGTATAAATTTCGCTCTATGAGAGATGAAAAAGGATTAAAAATCACTTCCAAAGATGATCCTAGAATAACTAAAATAGGAAAATTTATAAGAAAAACAAAGATAGATGAACTTCCCCAACTCTTAAATGTCTTAAAGGGTGATATGAGTTTGGTAGGTTCAAGACCTGAAGTTAAAAAATATGTAGATATAAAAAAAGCTGATTATAAAAAGATACTTTCCATAAGACCAGGTATAACAGATAATGCAACTATAAAGTTTAGAAATGAAGAGGAAATTTTATCAAAGTATAGTGATAAAGAAAAAGCATATATAGAAAAAATTCTACCTAACAAAATAGTTTTATATTATAAATATTTAGATAATATTACTTTTAAAAATGATATAACTATTATACTAAAGACTTTGAAAATCATATAATCAGGAGTTTCTATGACCCAATCCCAACTACACAACACAAACATAGAAAGAGCAATCCTAAGTAGCATCATCTTTGAACCATCCATATTTGAAGATGTTTTAGGAGCTTTAAAACCAGAGGATTTTTACCT
>JALUNR010000161.1 GCA_027055005.1 Campylobacterales bacterium | reverse complement strand
ATGACCATCGTATTCATTTTGAAGCACATCTTGATTTTAAAGAAGACCTTAAACTCTCGGAGTCAAATAGAGTCGTTAAACTGTTGGAGCAAAAACTTCATGATAATTTTGAGATAGAACACACAACTCTACAATGTGAATATAATAGAGATGATGATAAAAGAGTTATTGTTTAGATGAATGAAGCCTGTCATACAATGAGTAACGGTGAGATTTTAAATGCCCATAAAACAGACTACCCTCTCTTTCCTGCTATTTTATATGGGAACAAAATAAGTACAGCAAAGTTTTCCAAGCGTTTAAGTTGTGCCATTAAACATCTGCCGTTGCGTGTAAAATTTACTTTTGAATATGACACACTTAAGGCAGTTGAAAAAGGTATTAGTAAAGACCCAACACTGGTACTTGATGGAGAGATATTTCTTGAAGGGCTTGTGGAGGCTGAAAGGATTACTGAGGCATTTGAAAAATATTTACTATAATCTATTAATAAAATACCTCTATAAGGTATAATTTTTTAACCTTATAAGGGTATAATTTATAAAAAAGGCTGTATTATGATAAAAAGAAGCATTGCTCCCCTCTTAGAAACTGCATTAGAAATCTCTCCGATTGTTCTGCTTAGTGGAGCCAGACAGGTTGGAAAATCAACACTATCCTCAAATTTTTTTAAAAATTATGTCACACTTGATGATGTTGATTTAAGAGTAACAGCAATTGACAATCCTAAAGGACTTATAAACAGACTTGAAAAACCAATCTGCATTGATGAGATTCAAAAAGCTCCTAATCTGTTAGAAGCAATTAAAATAGATGTAGACAAAGAGCGAGTAAATGGTAGCTACTTGCTTACAGGTTCAGCCAATTTATTAGATATGAAAAAAACAAAAGATACCTTAGCAGGTCGCATTATTGAACTCTCGCTCTATCCTTTAAGTGCAAAAGAACGAAACAATAAACCGACACAAAATGTAATAGATATGCTATTTGAGAGAAATTTCTCTTGCGATAAGATAGACTCTAAAGTTATAGAAGAGAGCATTATATTAGGTGGTTACCCTGAGATTTTACGACTAGATAGCGAACTAAAAAGAAGACTTTGGTTTAGCTCTTATATCTCAACTTATATAGAAAGAGATGCAAGAGAGTTAGGAGAGATAAGAGAGATAAATAACTTTTTTAAATTTTTTAATGTCATCGCCCCTAGAACTGCAACCCTTTTAAATAAATCAAAAATAGCCAAAGCAACCGCTCTAAAAGACGCTATGGTAGACAACTTTTTAACTATATTAGCACAACTCTATCAAATTGAATTGATACGACCCTATTCTGAAAATATTGGTAAACAGTTTGTCAAATCTCCAAAACTACACATGATAGACACGGGAATAGCCTGTCACATGCTTAGAATAAAGAATTCAAAAACACTAAATGAGTCTCACTACAAAGGTCAAATTTATGAGACCTTTATCTTTTCAGAACTCAAAAAGCATATTAGTTTTGCCGTAGACAACACAGATATGTTTCACTATCATACTAGCGATAAAAAAGAGATAGATTTTGTTTTGAGTCGAGGTGATGAGATGTTAGCCATTGAAGTTAAGGCTTCTCATTCTGTAGATAAGGGTGACTTTAAACATATTTTTGACTTTCAAAAGAGTTCTACAAAAGATATTTTGGGTATTGTTTTTTATATGGGAGATGTTGTTTTAGAGATAGATAAGAGGAACTTTGCTGTTCCTTTTGGAATATTTTTTTAGTATTGCTTCTATTTGAGAGTGAAAGATATAAAACTATCATATCAATATATCTTGATATAAGTATATTATTGCTATACTCCTAAAATAAAAACTAGGATTACAAATGACAAACAAAAAAGTATTAGTA